>JANMIS010000455.1:0-6443 GCA_031375925.1 Synechococcales cyanobacterium OTE_70_concoct_197_sub | reverse complement strand
GGAGTATCTTGATGCTAAGCGCGTCAAGAGCGTGGATCTATATGATGGCGGTCGTACGGCAATTGTTGAGGCGATCGATCCTGAACTAGACAACCGGATGCAGCGGCTACGGGTAGACCTGCCCGGAACTTCGCCGGACTTTATCGCTCGCCTGCGGGATGCCAACATTGAACTGGATTCTCATCCGTTGCGCAATGACGGTGCCGTGTTGAGCATCTTGGGTAACTTGGTGTTCCCAGTGTTATTGCTTTCTGGCCTCTTCTTCTTGTTTCGCCGATCGAACAACATGCCTGGTGGTCCAGGACAAGCGATGAACTTTGGTAAGTCTAAAGCCCGCTTCCAAATGGATGCCAAGACTGGTGTGATGTTTGATGATGTAGCGGGAATCGAAGAAGCTAAGGAAGAGCTTCAAGAAGTGGTGACGTTCCTCAAGCTGCCTGAAAAGTTCAGCTCTGTGGGTGCCAAAATTCCCAAGGGCGTCCTTCTTGTGGGTCCTCCAGGAACCGGTAAAACGCTTTTGGCGAAGGCAATCGCTGGAGAAGCAGGCGTTCCGTTCTTTAGCATCTCGGGTTCTGAGTTTGTTGAAATGTTCGTCGGTGTTGGCGCATCTCGCGTTCGTGACCTCTTTAAGAAAGCAAAAGAAAACGCACCTTGCATCATCTTCATTGATGAAATTGATGCTGTTGGTCGTCAGCGCGGGGCTGGCATCGGTGGCGGTAACGACGAGCGCGAACAAACCCTAAACCAGCTCCTCACGGAAATGGATGGTTTTGAAGGTAACTCCGGCATTATCATCGTCGCGGCGACTAACCGGGCTGATGTATTGGATGCAGCGCTATTGCGTCCCGGTCGTTTCGATCGTCAGGTGCAGGTGGACGTTCCCGACATTAAGGGCCGTCTAGAGGTCTTGCAGGTTCATGCTCGCAACAAGAAGATCTCCGACGAAGTTTCGCTCGACACGATCGCCCGTCGGACGCCTGGGTTCTCAGGTGCTGACTTAGCTAACCTTTTAAATGAAGCAGCCATTCTCACGGCTCGTCGTCGTAAGGATGCGATCACGATGGATGAAGTGGATTCTGCGGTCGATCGTGTGGTGGCTGGAATGGAAGGCACGCCATTAACGGATAGCAAGAGCAAGCGCTTGATTGCTTACCATGAGATTGGTCATGCGATCGTCGGCACCTTGGTGAAGGATCACGATCCGGTGCAAAAGGTCACGCTGGTGCCTCGCGGTCAGGCGAAGGGTTTGACTTGGTTTATGCCCAATGAAGATTCTGGTTTGGTGTCACGATCGCAGTTGATGGCCCGCATTGCAGGGGCATTGGGCGGACGCGCAGCAGAACAAATTGTATTTGGTGATGCGGAAGTGACGACGGGTGCAGGCGGAGACTTACAAATGGTTTCTGGCATTGCCCGACAAATGGTGGTGAACTATGGAATGTCTGACCTGGGTCAATTGTCCTTAGGTCGTCAGCAGGGCGGTGATGTGTTCTTAGGCCGTGACTGGACCACTCGTTCAGAATGCTCTGAGGAAATTCAGGCCCGCATTGATGCTCAGGTGCGATCGATCGCAGAGCATGGCTACGAAGTCGCGCTGAAGATTGTTCGTGAAAACCGTGAAGTGATCGATCGGTTGGTGGATCTTTTGGTAGAACGCGAGACCATTGAAGGGGATGAGCTTCGTCAAATCGTTGCTGAGTACACAGTGGTTCCTGAGAAAGAACAAGTGTCGATGCGCATGTAGGTTTTGATGAATTAAGCTTTTTTGGTGAATTAAATAAAGCCCGTCAGTATTGAATGACTGACGGGCTTTGTTTTTGATATGACAATTTTCTTAGAAAAAGCCTTACATTCGTTCTAACACTTCAATCCCCAGTAAATTTAACCCTAACTTGACGCATCGCGCAGTCAAATCGCAGAGCATTAATCGCGAACTGCGCAGTGCTAAGTCTTCTGTTTTCAGTACTGGACAAGCATCATAAAAGGTATTGAACTTCTGGCTTAATTCAAACAAATACTGACACAAACGATTGGGGAGCAGCTCATCGGCCACAGCGTCGATCGCTGCTTCCATTTGCAGTAAATGCTTCGCCAGCGCTAATTCTGAAGCCTCTTGCAATTGAATAGGTGTCTCAAGTGTTTCAAAATCAATTCCGCCCCGCCGACTAATGCTCTGCACCCGCGCATAGACATAAAGCATGTAAGGTGCCGTGTTGCCCTTGTCCGCAAGCATTTTGTCATAGCTAAAGATGTAGTTACTGGTGCGGTTTTGGCTGAGGTCGGCGTACTTTACGGCACTGAGTCCTGCAATGCGGGCGACGTTGGCTTTGAACGCTTCAGTTTCCGATCGTTCTTCCGCTGTCAGTCTTGCGTCTAGAATAGCCCCAAACTTTTCGATCGCTTCATCCAGCAAGTCACGCAGTCTTACGGTGTCGCCCGATCGGGTCTTTAGTTTTTTACCATCTTCACCTTGAACCAAACCAAAGGGAACATGAGTAATCTCAACGGTTTCAGGAATCCAACCTGCCTTACGTGCCACTTGAAAAACTTGAGCAAAATGATTCTCTTGTCCAGAGTCTGTAACGTAAATTACCCGCTCCGCCTTGTCTTCATTTAAACGATATCGAATCGCGGCTAAATCTGTTGTTGCATAGTTAAATCCACCATCTGATTTTTGAATCATCAGCGGTAGCGGTTGACCTTCTCGATTTGTAAATCCTTCAAGAAAAACACATTGTGCGCCTTGGTTTTCTACCGAGAGTCCCAGCGTTTCTAGATCTGCAACAACATCGGCTAAATAGGGATTATAAAAAGACTCGCCTCGTTCATTCAACTGAATATCTAGCAGATCATAAATCACCTGAAACTCCTTGCGAGACTGCTCACAAAGCAAGCGCCAAGCCTTTAAAGTCTCCTCACTTCCGCTTTGTAATTTCACCACTTCTTCGCGGGCAGTGAGTTGAAACGTTTCATCTTCATCAAACCGAGCTTTTGATTTTTTATAAAATGCAACCAAATCGCCGAGGTCGATCGCATTAGCTGTTGTCAAAGCTTCTGGGGCAACCTCTTTCAGATAGGTAATCAACATCCCAAACTGCGTCCCCCAATCTCCCACATGGTTTAGACGTAGAACTTCATGTCCTTGGAATTCTAAAACTCGGGCAATACAATCTCCAATGATGGTCGATCGTAAATGTCCGACATGCATTTCTTTGGCAATGTTCGGGCTGGAAAAATCGACGATGACTTTTTGAGGAATAGTAACTTTGGGAATGCCGAGGCGATCGTGCTGGCGATCGGCTTTACTCATAGTTTGGAGTCGCTGGCCGAGGTATTGAGCGGTGTAGCGTAGATTGATAAAGCCGGGACCTGCGATTTCTGGGGCTGCAAAGGTGTCCCCGAGATCGAGTTTATCCATTAGTTCTTGGGCGATTTGGCGGGGTGGTTTGCCCAATTTTTTTGAGAGAGACATGGCGACGTTGACTTGGTAGTCACCATATTTTGGGTCGTTGGTGGCGGCAATCATGGGATCGCTTTGAGCAAAGTCTTCCCCAAAGGCAGCAACTAAAGCCTGTTGGATTCGCGTTTTAAGTTCAGCTACTGCGCTCATAGGGGAATCTGTGGGGAAATAATTTAATTATTGCTTGCTTTCTGGGTCAATCGAAAAAGCAATGGGTCTCAGTGTATCGCATTTTGTCGAGTCCCATGGTCGCTCCCATATTAATCGGCTCAATCGGCCAAGAGACCATTCCTGAAAAAGACATTTGCTAAAGCGGTCGAACGGTTCGGTGGTTATGAAATCTAGGATTAAGACTGAAAATACTCCATGACCGCACGAGCGATCGAACCCACTTGTTCCTCAAACCCCTGACGTAACTAACGCTTCATCTCACTGTTTAGTCATCTTCAAATGAAAACCGCTGACGTTTGCCATCAAACTTGATACAGCACAAATTTAAAATATCTCGCCCAATAATCATCTGATCCCGTCCGCCGATCGCAACGGATTCACAAGCCACAATTTCCATCAGCAAACTCAGCATTGCCGGGGGAAATATTCGCGACATTGCCTTAAATGCGTCCTTTATTGCAAATGATGCCGGAGAAGCAGTGCAGATGAAATAAAGGCCCGATCGCTACATCACCCGTCTCACATCCATCACTCTGCCATGAATCGCCGCCGCCGCTACCATTGCCGGACTCATCAACAGCGTTCTTCCCGATGCCGAACCCTGCCGCCCTTTGAAATTCCGATTTGATGACGACGCACTCATCTGCCGCCCCTCTAACCGATCGGGATTCATCGCCAAACACATCGAACACCCCGGCTCCCGCCATTCAAACCCCGCCGCCACAAAAATCTTATCCAACCCCTCCGCCTCTGCCTGAAGCTTCACCCGCTCAGAACCCGGCACCACGAACGCCTTCACATTATTAGCAACCTGCTTACCCTGCGCAATCTTCGCCGCTTCCCGCAGATCAGAAATGCGACCGTTCGTACAACTGCCAATAAAGCAAACATCAATTGGCGTTCCCTCCATTGCTTGACCGGGCTGCAAATCCATATAAGCATAGGCATCCTGCGCCAACACCCGATCCTCCGCCAACAGTTCATCTTGAGTTGGAATGCATTCATCAACGCCAATGCCCTGACTGGGAGTAATGCCCCAGGTCACAGTCGGCGCAATAGTCGCTGCATCAAACACCACAACATCATCATAAACCGCATCTACATCGCTACGCAGACCATTCCACCAATCGATCGCACCTGCCCAATCGCCATCCTGCGGCGCAAAATCGCGACCTTTCAAATAGTCGTAGGTATTTTGATCCGGATTGACATAGCCACATCTAGCGCCGCCCTCGATCGCCATGTTGCACACCGTCATGCGCTCTTCCATCGACATCGCTTCAAAGGTCGTCCCCGCAAACTCATAGGCATAACCCACGCCGCCCTTTACGCCCAGTTTGCGAATAATATGCAGCACAACATCTTTGGCATAAACGCCGGGAGTTAATGCACCATTCACTTCAATTTTACGCACCTTCAGTTTGGCCAAAGCTAAGGTTTGCGATGCCAATACGTCGCGCACTTGACTGGTCCCAATGCCCATTGCGATCGCCCCAAAAGCACCGTGAGTTGAAGTGTGACTATCCCCACAAGCGATCGTCATTCCCGGCTGAGTCAAACCCTGTTCCGGCGCAATAATATGAACAATGCCTTGATTGCCCGATCCGGCATTATAAAAACGAATGCCATAGTCACGGGTATTTTTTTCCAATTCCTGAAGCATCGACTCCGCCATTGAATCTTTGAATGGTCGGGCTTGGTTGTCCGTTGGAATAATGTGATCGACCGTCGCCACTGTGCGATCGGGAAATAACACCTTCCAGCCCCGCTCCCGAATCATCGCAAACGCCTGAGGACTCGTCACTTCATGAATGAGGTGAAGTCCGATAAACAATTGAGTTTGGCCAGAAGGCAGAGTGCTGACAGTGTGCAAATCCCAAACTTTATCGAAAAGCGTGCGCTGACTCATGATGATGTGGTGGGGTGATGGGTTTTAATCCAAGTTCTATAGGTTTGTTATTGTATCGAAAAGTACGATCGACCGCCCAAAATCTTATGGACTAAACCCGAACCACCTTAGCCCGATGTAAAACCTGACCCCGATAGTCGTAACCCGAAAAGCGAACCCGCACAGTTTCCCCCACCACCAAATCCTCTGAATTCATCACTTGATGCTGCATCGGGTCAAACGCTAATTCTTCACCAACTACCCCGATCGCCGTCACGCCCCATTGAGTTAGCAACGTTTCGATCGGACGCAGCAGAGGCAACAGCTTAACCGCCGTAAGTTGCGGATTAGTTTGAGCCGCGTAGGCCGCCGCTGACCATTGCAATAACCAAGGTTCAAGAATTTGTAAACTGTCCCGCTGAAACCGCTCTTGTAGATGGGCTTCCTGTTGGTTGAACTGCTGAAGTAACCGATCGTACTCATCACCAGCCCCCTCTCTAAAACTCCCATCTAAATTCCCATCCGGACTTTTGCCAGGGGCAACGCGGGGCGAACGACTCCGCTCTGTCCTGGCGTGGTTTTCTTGGGGTTTGTGGGTTTGCGACGCCCACGACAAGTCACCAATATGCATCAAATCCTCAATAGACACTTCCAATGCCTGCGCCAGCTTTGCCGCCGTCTGCACCTGCATCGCCAAAGCCTGATCTTTCTGCAACCGCTTCACCGCCCCGATCGACACCCCAGCCTTCACACTCAACGCCACCAAACTCGGAATTCCCCGATCGGTCATCAAAGACTTCAGCGCCTGCTTTACAGAATCGTTTGCAGAACCTTGTATAAAATCAAAGCCCCCAGAATTGGGGGTTGGGGGCAGTTCGTCAGGAATCATACTCTCTCCCTCAATATCGCAGTGCTTTAATCCGT
>JANMIS010000434.1:0-4335 GCA_031375925.1 Synechococcales cyanobacterium OTE_70_concoct_197_sub | reverse complement strand
GATAAATTGAGAACGTTGGCCTGCGATCGGCGCTATCAGCCCCACGTCGAATGGCTCGGCACCATGTGGAGTCACGCCGTCGCCACTTCTACGCCTATTCCTGACTTGAAACTCCAAATTCGGGCTTGGCAACATCACTTCGCCGACATCTTTGGACTTGAAGCGTTGGGCCGAGTCAAGGGCTTCTCGCCCCCCGAAATGCATTTACCAAATCACCCCGACACCTTACATGAATACCTCAAAGCCCTCAAAGACTGCGGCTATCGCTGGCTGTTAGTCCAAGAGCATTCTGTCGAAAATCTAGATGGCTCGGCGCTTACCCAAACCCAAAAGAACGGACACACCCGCCTCACCGCCCGCAACAGCAAAGGTGAAACCGTGTCCCTCACGGCTTTGATCAAAACCCAAGGATCCGACACCAAACTCGTGGCGCAGATGCAGCCTTTCCACGAAGCGAAGAATTTGGGCCGTATTACGATCGGTTCCCACTCCATCCCGTCCTTAGTCAGTCAGATCGCCGACGGAGAAAATGGTGGGGTCATGATGAATGAATTTCCACGGGATTTCAGCCCGACTTGGGATCAAGTGGCAGGCATTGCAGACATTGCAGGCTTCAATGGTACCGAATACTTAGAACTGATCGAAGCCGCAGGTGTCAGTCCCGAAGACTATCCTGAAATTCAAGCTGTACAGCAACATCGGATTTGGCAGCGAGTCACCACAGTTACACCGGAATCAGTGGCCGCCGCGATTCAAACTATCAAAGCGGAGGATTCGTCATTTTCCATGGAAGGCGCATCTTGGACGAATGACCTCAGTTGGGTCAAGGGCTACGAAAATGTCCTTGAACCCATGAATCAGTTGAGCGTCGGCTTTCATGCCAAGTTTCCGCAGCCTGAGGAGAGCGATCGTTACACCGAAGCCCTCCTCTACACTTTATTACTAGAGACCAGTTGCTTTAGGTACTGGGGCCAAGGGGTCTGGACCGACTACGCCCGGGCACTCTACGAAAGAGGGATGGCAGCGATCGGGTAGAACTTTGTGAATATGGGAACTCTTGGCATAACCGATCGGCCTTAACGACGATAGAAAGATATGCCAAAAGTCACCATTGAAGTTTTGTCGCCTAGAGTTTTGCCAAGGAGGACTCTGAAGCGTTATCCTTCATAGGGCGAAACTCAGCAAAAATTTATAATTTGATTCCTTTAGTCGATGACGTCAAACGTCAGGGCGAGGGATGTTTGAGTTGCGACTTGGCTTTGTGAAATTGTTGTCTGTGGGCGAATTGGAATTTAACGTTATGAAGACTATTCATCAATCTCTATTAGTCAGCGCTGGGTTCTTAATGTCCCTCGGCACCTCGATCGCTCAAGCTGCCCCTGTTACCTCAATCGCCCAGTCGCCGGAACCCAGCAGCACGGTTGCCCCCGGTCCTTCTATTCTAAATCAGCCGATCGTCGCGCCCCCAGCCCGCACCCCCGATACAGGCAACGAAGGGTTGAGCAAAGAAGTGGTGATTCCCACTGCACCCATAGCAGTTCCCCAATCAACGCCCGTCCCGCGCGCGCCCGTCACTCCGAAAACCGACGCCATGCCGCCGCAGGCAGCTCCCATGACGATCCCGGCAACCGCGCCCACCCCGGCAACCCCAGTCACGCCCGCACCTGATTTTCTCACCACCCCAGCCAATCCGCTGCTCTTCCCCACAAAGCCCGAAGAAGTTCAACTCAAAGGAGTCCGCCTTCTTAGCTTGCAGGAAACGATCGAACTGGCCGAACGCAATAACCAAGACCTCGCCATCAGCCGTCTCCAAGTCGAACAGCAGCAATTTGCCGTCCGGGAAGCCGAAGCCAGCCGTTTCCCCACCCTCGACCTTCAAAGCACCCTCAGCCGATCGCTCTCCGCAGGTGGCACCATCGGAATCAAAGCGGCTCAAGCCGAAGCAATCGCCAATGCAGGTGGCGACCAAGCCACCGCCCGACTCTTCAGCCCCCAAGCCTTCAGTCGCAGCTTAGCCGAAGAGTCCACCAGTTGGGACACCAGCCTCCAGCTCAACTACAGCCTCTATGACTCCGGAGCCTCCAGATCTCGCCGCCGCGCTGCCGCTGGTAATCTCCGCGCCGCTGAGCTGGCAATGGAACGAGTCCGAGAGCAGCTGCGCTTGGATGTTACAGGGGACTACTACGATCTCCAAGAAGCCAACGAGCAGGTCAAAATTAATGAACAGGCTGTCAGGAATTCCGAACAAAGTTTAAAAGATGCCAACGCCCAAGAACGGGCGGGAATCGGAACGCGGTTTGATGTGTTGCGATCGGAAGTCCAACTTGCCAACAACCAACAACAGCTCACTAACGCCAAGGCCACCGAAGAAGTCCGCCGCCGTCAGATCGCTCAGCGACTCAGCCTGCCAGAATACGTTACCGTGAGTGCCAGCGACGCCGTTCGTCCCGTCGGAGAGTGGAAACTTCCCCTGGAAGATACGATCGTTACTGCCTACAAGCAACGGGTCGAACTCGAAGAGCAGTTGGTACAGCGAGATATCAGCGATGCCAACCGTCAACAGGCTCTCTCAGCCCTAGGTCCAAGCCTTCAACTTCGCGCTTCCTACAACCTTCTAAAAATATTTGAGCAACCTGTGAGCGGTCCCGATTCTGGGTACTCTATTGCAGCGGTTGCCCAATGGCGACTTTTTGATGGCGGGGCCGCACGTGCTCAAGCTAAGCAGCAAGAAATCAACAAGCAAGTCGCCGAAACCCGATTCACCCAGAGCCGCAACAACATTCGTTTCCAAGTCGAACAAGCCTATGCAACCCTACAAGCCAACCAAAAGAATATCGGCACTACCACCACGGCCCTCGGTCAAGCCTGTGAAGCCAAAAGACTAGCAAAATTGCGCTTTGATGCAGGCGTCGGGACCCAAACTGATGTTCTTAACGCCGAAACCGATCTCACCCGTTCCGCAGGCAGTCGAGTTAGCGCCATCTTAGGCTACAACCGATCGATCGCCCAACTCCTAAGATCTGTGAGCAACGTCTCAAAGGCCTCCACAACCTTCGTCGCACCTACCACTTCCCAAAAAGACTTTGGCGACAACCTCTGCCCAGAGTTTAAGCCTGTTTAGCTTTCAGCAACCACTCCCTCCGTCAAGCCCACAAACTCAGATCTTCCTTTAATACCTATGTCTCACCATTCTTCAACCGCCTCTGTCCGTCTTAAACGCACCGCGATCGTCCTCTCTAGCCTCACCGCTTGTTCTGGACTGATTGCAAACCTGAGTCTTGGCAAAGCCGTCGCGATCGAACCCATCAAAGTCGAAGCTGCTGCACCTGATCCCGTACCACCTGCACAGGAACCCCTCCAAGTCCCCAACGCAAATGTCACGATCGAACCTCCCAACAGCCTAATCGATCGCACCGCCTACGACACCGGAGCCACCGCGCTAGAAACCCCCGCTGCTTATAGCGATCGGGTCAACGTCGTAATCGAGAGCCGCGAACAAAAACCGGGATTTTCACCGATCGCGCCTGTTGAGAACAATGCACCGCAGTTAAATCTCGGCGATGGCATCGGCAGCCTACAGATTTCTTCTAGTCAGGGTATTAGTTGGGCACCGAGTGAACAAAGCGTCGTCCCAGCCCTCCCTTCTTACCTCAACCAAAAGCTTCTCCGTCCCTTCTCCCGCATCGGACTCCAAAACGTCAAATTCGTCTATCCCCTCGCTATCCCATCCCCCATTACCTCCCTCTTCGGCTGGCGCATCCATCCCATCAGCGGCAACACTAAAATGCATACCGGGACCGACATCGCCGCTCCCGAAGGCACTCCAGTCCTTGCGGCCATGGCTGGAAAAGTCTTGCTTGCGGATACCCTCGGCGGCTATGGACTGACGATCGCCCTCGAACACAGCGACGGCACCCAGCAAACGCTTTACGGCCACCTCTCCGAGATTTTTGTCAGGCCTGGTGAACTGATTCAACAGGGAGCCGTTATCGGTCGTGTCGGCAGCACAGGTAACTCCACTGGGCCGCATTTGCATTTAGAATTCCGTCAGCTGACCGACGCAGGCTGGATGGCCGTAGACCCCGGTACCCAGCTTGAAAGCTCCATGAAAGACCTCACCCAAGCCCTCAAAAACACCCCCAAAAACCAACCCCTTGCGCTAAAGCCAACCTTGGCAAAACCCACCCTCACGCAGTCCAGTCCCGCACTCCAGTTCCAAATCCCCAATCTCTCGATTCCGCTCGTGGCCACTCCAGAAAGCGCGCCAGTAAAGACCCCAGCGCAATAGGTGGCGATCGGTTATTGAGTCCATAGATTAAAACAACGCTGTAATGC
>JANMIS010000430.1:0-12391 GCA_031375925.1 Synechococcales cyanobacterium OTE_70_concoct_197_sub | reverse complement strand
AATGCCTGCTGGCGATCGCCAGCTATCGCCGAGTCGAAGATCGTTTAATCGAGTTTCTAAACTTACTCAAACGAGAAATTAGTTCTCCCGTAGACGGCCATCATCGTCTCAATATCCGTCTGACCCTCCAGCATTTGGCTAACGCGATCGGCACCACCCGCGTGACGATTACCCGACTCTTGGGTCAACTGCGCGATCGGGGTTTGATGGATTTCGACAACACTCGCCACATCATCCTGCCCTAAAGAAAACCTAAAAGTTAGCTTAAAAAAGAAGGACTGGGAACTACCCCCAGCCCTTCTTTTTAAGTTGGTTTTCTATAAACCAGACTTACGCAGCCAAATTAGCCGCCACAAAATCCCAATTAACGAGCTTATCCAAGTAGTTGGTAATGTAGCCAGGGCGAGCGTTGCGGAAGTCGATGTAGTATGCATGTTCCCACACATCCAAGGTCAGCAAAGGCTTCTGTCCGTGGGTCAAGGGATTATCTGCATTTGTTGTTTTTGTGATTTTCAAAGCACCTGCTTCTTCCACCAACCAAGCCCAACCGCTTCCGAATTGCGTCGTGGCTGCGGCTGCGAATTCAGTTTTGAAATTGTCGTAGCTACCAAAAGCGGATTCAATTTTTGCCAACAGGTCACCTGTCGGTGCACCGCCGCCGCCCGCTTTCAAACTAGACCAGAAGAACGAATGGTTCCAAACTTGAGCTGCATTGTTGAAAATGCCTGCTTGGTCAGCTTTGCCCGCTGTCATCCGAATCACTTCCTCTAAAGATTTCCCAGCAAATTCGCTTTTGCCTTCCACCAACTTGTTGAGGTTGTCAACGTAGGCCTTGTGATGCTTACCGTAGTGATATTCAAAGGTTTCAGCCTTCATCCCGTAGGATTCTAAGGCATCAGATGCAAAGGGTAAGGGTGCTTGTTCGAATGCCATGCCAGTATTCTCTCTAAGATCTGTAGTGATGATTGAGGTGAAGTCAAAATGAACAAAGCCTCCGTTTATGGCGAAGTCGTACCCAGTTCAACTTAACCTATTGTTACAATACTAACAGATCCAGACTCCACCTGAGATCATCATGCCAATCTTTTTGTTCAGGCTCTCCACTTAATCTACAGATCATCGGCCTAAGATTGGGGATGCATGATAATTCTCTGGTTCACTCGCAGTCCAGAGCCGGGAGCAGGCTTGAGAATCACCACATCGATCGGCACCACGCCTGATTGATCGCTGCCGATCTCCGTTGCTGCCCGATAGGACAAGTCTAAAATGCGCAGATGCTCGTCCACATAGGGACCTCGATCGTTCACCCGAACCACAACGCTCTTACCGTTTTTTTGGTTTGTCACTTTGAGATAGGTATCGAAGGGTAAGGATCGAGAGGCTACTGTCAGATCATATTGATTATAAACTTCACCTGTCGCCGTGATTCGACCATGGAAGTAGGGACCATACCAGGACGCTGCTCCACGGAGAACCTCTTTAGTTTCCTCTAGACCATACATTTCTGCTTGTGCCTTGGCGAGTTCGATTTCAGGTTGACCGAGAGCGACTCTGAGGTGGTTGGTCCATTCGATCGCAATAAGGTCTGCATTTCGACCTAGCTGCTGTGCCAGCTCTGGCGTGACCACAAAGAGAAGTTCGTCTCCAAGCTTGGCGGCAGGGTCTTGACCTTGGTAGATGGGGCGAAGTTTTGAAAGGTCGAGGTCATTGCCCGCTAGCACTTTAGTCAGACGCTTGGATAGGGCATCTGCCGCATCACGAGTCGGAAATTCAGCAATTTGGCAACCCTTGACCCAGACTTGAAAGAGTCCATTTACAGCTTTGATGCGAGACCCTGCACCCTGACGGGGCGCACATTGCCAAAACTCTTTTCGAAGTTCAGCGATCGAAGGAGGCGCGACGCTGGAAGGCGCATTTTCCTCAACGACCATGACGGTCGGCAGGACTGCATTCCAGTTTCCTGAGACCCGCTGGATCTGACTGAACCAGTGACCGACGGTTTGATTGAGTAATCCATCCATCGAAAGCAGAGATTCCGTGCCCGTTCCCTCAGAATGAGACAGCGAATTAAACGAAAGCTGTTTGGCTTTGGGCAACTCATCATCCTTGGCTCCCGTAAAGAGGACCTGCTCCAGTATCCCAGCCAAAGGCAGCGACTCAGAAGAAACCATGGGACGTTCTAATGAGGTGAGTTGATCCGGAGGAGCCACCGCGATCGCGGAAGAACTGAGCCAAGATAACACAGGGAACGGTTGAGCAACCGAAGACAGTTTCGCAGCAACCGCAAGTGCGGTCATTCCTGTCGAAATTACTGCAACCGATTTATGAATAGGCATATGTAAAACTCAAAATGTAAGATGCACTACAATTTCAACTTCCAAATTATAAAGATGGCATAAAGAGCGGGCCATCTATCCTAAGTAAAGTCTTGATCTAAAAACCTTCGGAAACCCGTGGTTTCACTGATGCCCCTTAATAAAGGCGAAAAAGCGCAATAGGAGTGAATTTCGCGGCCAAATAAATACCCAAAACCTCTGACGATCGAAAAAATGAAGTCAGGAAATGGTGACTTTAATTCACCGGGATCATGGCCTAGTCACAATTCAAAGTCACAGAAATGTGTCAGCGCGATCGGAGAATTTCACAGGACATGTGTATTATTCGCATTCGGTAGAAAATTCGCATAGTCGAACATACGGCTTTTTTCTCGGCTATGCTGGGGGGTTTGACCCCTCATCCGTATTTTTAAGGTTGTACAAAATAGCGTTTTGAGCGGTTCAAACATTAACCCGCAGCGATCAATCCCACATCTTGAGGGGCCATATTTGATTTCAGTACTCTGCCATCTTTAAACCAAATGACCCGTCGGGTGCGCTTGGCGACCTCGGCTTCATGCGTGACCATAACGACGGTCATGCCGCTGGCGTTTAGATCTCCAAAGATATCAAGAATTTCGTCGGTCGTCGTAGAGTCGAGCGCTCCGGTGGGTTCGTCAGCAAGTAACAGGACGGGGCGGTTAACGATCGCCCGTGCAATGGCGACCCGCTGCTGTTGACCGCCTGAAAGCTGGGTCGGTTTGTTTTCAAGGCGCTGTTCGAGTCCGACCCGGATGAGGGCTTCTCGGGCACGATCGCGCCGCTCTTGAGGCGAAACTCCGGCGTAGATCATGGGCAGCATGACGTTTTCAAGGGCGGTGAGCTGAGAGAGCAGATGAAACTGTTGAAAGACAAAGCCGAGCTTTTGGTTGCGAATGCGGGCGAGTTCGTTATCGGGGAGGGTATCGACTTCGATGCCGTCGAGGTAGTAGCGGCCTTCAGTGGGGCGATCGAGGCAGCCGATGATGTTCATCATGGTGGATTTGCCTGAGCCTGAGGTGCCCATGATGGCGCAATATTCGCCTGCGTCAACGGACAGTTCGATTCCAGCTAGGGCGTTTACGATGATGTCGCCGATGCCGTAGACCTTGGTGATGGATTCGAGCTTTACGATCGTTGACATGGTAACTACGAATAAAAGATTTGGGTGATAATGAAGTCCCTGACAAACCGCCCCCAACCCCCAATTCTGAGGGCTTTGAAGCAGATTTTAGGCGCTACGGAGGGCAACGATCGGATCTAACCTCGCGGCCTGACGGGCTGGGACGACACCGAAGACGAGGCCGATCGTTCCTGAAACCGTCACAGCTAAGGCAATCGCGACGGGAGACACTACGGCTTGCAACGGTGAAAACGCGGCGACAAGCAAGATGCCTGTAATGCCTACGCCTGTGCCCAAAACGCCGCCCGCAGCGGATAGCATGACGGCCTCAATAATGAACTGGGTTAGGATGTCTTGCTCTGAGGCTCCGATCGCCTTTCTCAGGCCAATCTCTTGGGTGCGTTCTGACACTGACACCAACATGATGTTCATAATCCCGATGCCGCCCACCAAGAGAGATACGGCTGCGATCGCCGCTAGCAACGCCGTCAATCCTCCGGTAATCGTCCCGACAATGCGGAGAATATCTTTCTGCGACTGGACCGTGAAGTCATCTTCATTGGTGATTTTGTGACGGCGACGGAGGAGATTGGTGATTTGAAATTCGGCGGCGGGGATATTGGCTTCGTCGATCGCAGAAATCGAAATAAACGTCAGATCCAAACCAAACGGGGAAGTACGCCCTGTGAGCAGCGTCGCTGTCGTGGTTAGCGGCACATAGACGACATCATCCTGGTTACTGCCTAAAAAAGATCCCTTCGCCTGCAACACGCCCACCACTTCAAAGCTGGTATTGCGAATTCTGATTCGTTCACCGATCGGATCCTTCCCTTCAAAAAACTGCGTCGCCACATCCGCACCCAAAATCGCAACCCGCGTATTGCGCTCTAGGTCCACATCATTGATGAATCGTCCCTTGGCCACGTCGAAGTCCCGGACGGTCAAATAGGAGGCGGTCGTTCCCATGACTAAGGTAGACCGATTTTTACCGCCGTAGGTTATGGAGATCTGGGACTGACGCTGAGGAGCGACGCCACTGACGCTGGGGACTTCGTTGGCGATCGCTTTTGCGTCATCCCATACTAAGTTTCGAGGCAAAAATGTCGTCCGCTGTCTGGCCCCTTGAGAACCCGGCGTTACGAAGAGAACGTTGGGACCGAGGGATTCGAACTGTTCTGAGGCAAGTTTTTGTGCCCCTTGGCCAATGCCGATCATGGCGATCACTGAGGCATTGCCAATGATCATGCCCAGCATGGTGAGTCCCGTCCGAAGCTTGTTGGACGTCAGGGTTTTGACGGCCATGTTGGTGCTTTCCATCCAATCCATGATCAGTTCTCCTAGGGTTTATCGGGGGTTATTTATTTTTCTCTTTTTCTTTTTCGTCTTTCAGGAGTTCATCCAGTTTTTTACCTTCTGGAAGCTTAATAAATACCCGATCGCCCTCTTTTAATCCTTCCGTAATTTGGGTTTTGCCGCCGCTCTTGCCTGCGCCGCCTTCACTTTTGCCTTCACCTTCGCTTTTGCCTCTACGCGATCGGCCAGACTGCGTAGTCCCGGCGGTCACAGGCTGAAATTTGGGATTGCCTTTTTCATCGGGAACCAAGACACCGGGCTTGCCTTTTTTCGTGACGATCGCCACCGTGGGCACCAAGAGCGCTTCAGACTCGGGACCTGAGAATTCAATATCAGCGTTCATCCCAGACTTGAGCTTGCGTTGACCGCTGATGAGCTTCAGTCGAACCTGGAAAAATCGAACGTCACGTTCCTCGATCGCTTCTGGGGCAATCAGTCGCACTTTGGCTTTGAAGGTTTCACCCGGAAAGGCATCGACCACCATATCTCCCGTCAATCCCACTTTCACCTGACCAATATCCACCTCTGGAATTTTGGCCAAGACTTCGACTTCGCTAGCGATCGCCACGAGCGACGTTGACGTTGCACCACCGCCTGTGGTCGAAGAGGCCTGGGTCGTCGGGGTTACAAATGCACCCACAGAGGCATACCGCTGTGTCACCAATCCCGCAAAGGGCGATCGGACTTCGGTATCGGCAATTTTCTGTTTAACTGCATTCAGTTGAGCGATCGCCGAACTGAGCTGGGCTTCGGCGACCGCAATGTCCCCACTACTTCCCGATTGCCCCTGTTGGCTAAGTCCCTCTTCTCTGTTGTCAACTTGGAGCTTAGCTTGTTCACGTTTGGCATAGGCTTGTTGAAGTTTTTCTTTAGACTGGTCGCGTTGGGCAATGGCTTGGCGAAGCGTTTGTTCTGCGCCTTGTTTTTTCCGTAAAAATTCATCTAGGGCATTTTCAGACAAACCCCCTTCTGCCCGCAGCGATTTGTTGCGATCGTACTGTCTAGAAGCCAGAGTCAACTGAGACGTTGCATCCCCAATCAGTCCTTCGGTTCGGGTAATCTCACTTTGAGCGCTGGAAATGTCCCGTTCAGCATTGAAGACATCCCCTTGCGATCGGAGGACTTCATTACGGGCTTGGTTTACCGCTTCCGATCGAGTGGGCGCGCGAAATTGCGCTAATCTTGCTTCCGCAGCTAGAACATTGGCTTCTTCTCGTTGACGATCCTGCTCTAGATCTGACGCATCCATCCGAGCAATGACCTGATTTTCTGTCACCGTATCGCCTTGCTCCACGAGCATTTCCACGACCTTGCCAGAACTCTTGGGACTGACGTTCACGGTCTGACGAGGGGTGATGCTGCCACTGGACTTGATCTTCGCCGTCAGCTTTTCGCGCTTGGCCGTAACCGTCAATTCGTCAAGGACTTTGTTCGAGGCTCCATTTCCCTTAAATAAACCAAACTGCCCCGCCGCCGGAATGGCGATCGCGCCAGCAGCTAAAACTGCCCCCACGATCAGAACGGTCTTTTTACGCGACTGGATAAACTTTGGGAGAGGAGGCAACTTCATAACGCGATCGGTTTTGGAACAGATTAGGGGAGATTCTGTTACCTATCTTAATACGTGCTTTACGTCTTTGTGGGTGAGCTTTATCTGGAGAGGGGATCAAAACTTCGTAGGGCGATCGGGGAACGGCTGTCCAGAGAGGCGTTTCATGTAATGTTTATTATCTCTAAATAAAATTTCTAATTGATAAAAACCTAACTTTTTAGAGATTTGTAGCAAACTAATCCCAAGTAGCCTGCGAGAAATCAGTATCATAGTGGGCAAGGTGCATCTTAATGATTGTGAGTTCTTCTCAAAATCGTACGGATAACCTTGCAGTCTCCTGGGATTCAGTATTAGCTGACCTTACCCAAGGCGGCTGCTGCTCTGCCTGAAATAGCCCTTAAGTCCCGTGTCAAATCAACCTGAGTCTCTCAAATCTAAAACTTCTGCCTCGGCTGAAGAGAACCTGCCCACTCCTAAGGCAGAGGAAAGCCCCTCCCCTCCTATGAAGTTAGTCCGTCCCCCCTCGCGGCCCGCTCCCGTTCCTGCGGAGAAGCTGCCCGCCGCACCGCCGCCGCCTGTTGCCGTCGAACCTGCATCCGTTGAAGTCTCGGATAATCGGCTTCGTCCGATTCCGCCGCCTAGTGAACCGACACAATATCGAGCGATCGGTGTTGTGCGAGGAACCTACCAGCCTTCAGACGAGCAGTTCACGCGGGGCAACATGGTTATGCATGATGGATCCAACGTGGAAGCCGTGCTGCTGGGTCGGGTGATGAGCCTCGTGCGCAACCATCTTGAACTCGACAAGGAGCATGTGTGGGTGGTTTATCCTCGCACCCGTGAACGCGAGGCCACTTTGCATTTACAGATTGTCGGGGTTTGGGAACCGGAAAATCTTACCCAGCCCGATGAACTCGGTGACGAAGGCGACGATGCGACGATCGAAACGGCTCCTAAGGCTACGATCGAAGAGGAACCGCTTCAGTATGTCCCTTCGTCTGAAGTCGATACGGACACCTTTTCTATTCGTGGGGAAATTATTGCTCACGAACCCGACACCCAAAAGATTTCCGTCAAGATTCAGCAAGTGCTGCGCAAAAAAGGCGAAAAGGAGCCTTCAATGAAGTACTTCAAGCTCAACCTTGAAGGCAATCTGCGCGGCAAGGTCTTAGGTTACTTTTGGGATCTCGATGTCAAGCGCGTGGGGCAGGATCTAAAGATTCTCGGCGGCACTTCGATCGTTCTGGTGATGCCGAAGAAATATCCGAAGCGTCCGATGGGTCGTCGTCCGATGGGCGGCGGTCGTCGCCCTGATGGCGGTGGCGGTGGTTTTAAAGGGGGTGGCGATCGTGAAAGTCGTCCGCCGATGGCTGTCCCAACCCGCAAGGAAGGGGAAGCTGCACCGTCTAAGCCTGTGATTAAAAAGAAGGAAGCTTCAGAAGCGATCGAGTAGGTTGATAATTACCTATTGACAATCTTTTCTTGCAGAGCTGCATAAAGCCACCGTCTTAGATCCTCAGACGGTGGCTTTTGTTTTGAGGATTGGTATAGGCTAAGCCGATTGGTAGACCAAGAAACCTGCGATCACGTCCAAAAGTTTCTGCGGTTCATCGGTGCGAAGCATATGACCACTTTCTTCAAAAATGCGTAACTCCGATCGCGGAATCAATCGCGCAATCTCTTCCGAAAATTCCGGCGCACAAATCCAATCATGTCGCCCTGCTAAAATCAAACTCGGGGCTGTTATGTTTGGCAATTCCGATCGAATGTCATAGGTTCTTAAAAATCCCCCGAAGGCTTCATTGATGGCTTCAAAGGAAAGAATGCGATCGGGGGATGCTTTGTTTGAATCGCTCGATCGGAAACTGTACAGCGGAGCCATGATTTCAAAGTAGGATTGCAATTCTAGATTGGATTGAAAATTGCCATCCCAAAGCTTTTGAGCGATCGTAATTTGTTCTAGTGTGCCGCGATCGTGGAGCGTTTGCTGGGCTTTAGCAATGAATTCATAACTTGCAACCGTGGCATAGGCAATTAAATGGGACACCGATTTTGGATAGCGGGCGGCGTAGGCCATAGCAACCATTCCACCGTAAGAGCCTCCAATCACAATGATTTGATCTAATCCTAAATATTGTCGCAGGGCTTCAAGGTCTTCGACATTGTTATTTAAAGTATAAGTAGATGGATCTGTGCGGGCCGATCGGCCCTGTCCGCGATGGTCAATGTACACCAATTGAAATCTGTCGGCCAATGCACTAAAGGTTGGCTTATAGCTGGTGTGATCTGCGCCGGGGCCACCGTGGAGCAAAAAGGCCACGGGCTTCTCTCGAATTCGATCGCCGTCCACCACCACAGAGGCTCCTTCGACATCAAAGAAAAGTTCTGTATCCCGAATTTTAGCTTTCATATCAATTCGTTTCCCAGCTTGGTTTGTAGCTTGGTTTGTAGCTTATTTTTCACCATAGTCCAATGACACGGTGCTAATGTGCTGACAAATGGTGGGGTCATTTGCGGGGGTGGGTGGAATTTTAGCAATCCGATCGCGGAATTGTTCAAGTTCTTGCTTGAAGGCGATCGCACTGTTGATTTGCTGTTCTAATTGTTCAATTTTTTCATCTAGCAGTTCATCCACTAATCCGCAGGGCGATTGGCCCGCGTCACGAATGGTCAAAATTCGTTGAATGTCGGCCAAGCTAAAGTGAAGAGCCTGCGCTTTTTTAATAAATTGAACTTGTTGTAGTGTTTCGGGACTGTAGTAGCGATAATTGTTGGCTGCCCGATCGACGGGTTTGATCAAATTTAGGCTTTCATAGTAGCGCAGGGTCCCGACGGAGAGATGCGATCGTTTGGCAAGATCTCCGATTTTGAGCAGTGAAGTTTGGGCGTTCATAGTGATGATCGTAATCCCTACAATGTAATCCCTCAATGTAATTCCCGCAATACAATTCCTACAAGGTCCAAATTCTTCCAGAAATCCACAAGATTAGCTACGATTTCGAGCGGGCACGGGCGAACCCCGATCGTATCCCTCCATAAACTTCCCTAACTGATACCAAGCCGCTCCCAACGCTAGCGCCAACAGACCGCACCCTAGATTAACGATCGGAAAGACAATCGCAACGACCAACGCTAGCAATGTCGCTGCGCCCAAGACTTGACGAACAACCGTAAAACGCTTCAAAGCCGTGCGACAGCTCTTGCAATGCTTCGTATGAGAATGGTAGCGATCGAGTAATTGCTCACGGGATTGCCGAGGCTCCAGCTTTTCTCCAGGGAATGGGTCTGCGGCAAACTGCGTATACCATTGCCGAAATTCAAACACAAATCGATCGGCCTTCGTCGGCAAATAAAACGCTTGGGCAAACTTGTCTGCACCACCGCGATCGGCTAAAGCCCTTTCCTGCCAATGCAAAAAGATTTGGTCGTCTTCTAAGATGGCATTTTGATTCATGTGGGAATACCAATTCGGCGTGTATTTAATAAAAAATCTAGGAATCGCCGCAGACAATTGGAATGGAAACATGGCAAACAATCGACATTCCCCTTTGCGAATCGGCGTAACAAATACCGCCGTCAAAGTTCGACCAAACAGTTTTGAGGTCAAATCATGCCACATCAAATTTGGAGCCACAAACGTTGTGTCCTGCGGCCCAAGTTTTCCCCTGCGGGGTCCCTCCGCCCAATGTCCCACAAACCCAGTTTTGCCCGAACTCACCACTTCCAAATCCATAGGTGCAGCATTAACTCGATTGCCCACAGACTTATGATGGGTAAAGGGCAAATGACTCGCATCCAACACATTCTCCATTAACGTCACGGCGTCGTAGGGCAAGTCCCGTGAAATTCGCATACAAATCCAAGCAGAATCCCGATCGTCATAAGGCCCGATCGTCGGCACCGGAACCTTCTCTGACCATTCCTGAGTGCCCGCATACACAAACAGCAGCCCCTGAGATTCCGCTGTTGCAAAGGTCTGAATGCAAGCCCGCACCGCTTGATTCGCCTGATCGGTGTCCCGTTGCTGCGGAATCCGATCGCACTTCCCCTCGGATGTAAAAGCCCAGCCGTGATAGGGACATTCTAAAAGCCCGTCTTCGGCAATCCGGCCCTCAGAAAGCGGCACCAGACGGTGAGGACATTGATCACGCATTGCCCGCCAAGCCGAACCATCCCACCAAATCACCAGATCAATTCCCAGCAACGTAAAAGCATTGGGCGTGCGCTTCTCTAAATCCGCCAAATAAAAAACCGGGTACCAAGCCTCCCGACTATCAAACCGATCGGACTCTATTCCGCCCAGATACTGATGCGTCGCACCTTGAACAGAATCAGAGGATTGCTTCGGCGAAGAGAGAACTTCCACGGATGACCTCGAAGAGAAAAGTTACAATTCTTTACTTATCTTAAAGCAAGACCCGTCAATTGTGTGTGCAATTCCAGTGATTGATATTCAACGCTTTATCTTGATCTTAGACGCTATCCACAGCGTTATCCACAGCCTTTGGGATTGCGTTCACCCTAAATCTGCGATCGTCTGCTAAATTGTGAGGGTCTTTATGTGTTATTCGCCATGACTCAGCAACTCGACCTCAAACAGAAAACGATATCTCTAGGCAAAGCGTCTCGCAAAGCTGAAGAGAAAGCGGCTAAAGCGATCGTCGAAAAGCCTGCTGAGTCTATGGCTCGAAAACGTCTTCCCCTTTGGGCTTCTTTTTTAATTGCCACTAATGGCATGGTCTTGCTCGGCGTCTCATTATTTACCGCTCGTCCCGACCTAGCCAACCGTCTCTTGAATGATCCTCGCGTCGCGCCGATCGTCGCTAAAGTTTGGCCTAACCGTACTGCAATCGTCCAACCCAGCCCTGTTGCAGAACCCGAAACGTTGCCCGAAACGGCTCGCACGATTTTGAGCTATGAGCAATGGCTGGATGTGCTTAAACAAGAAGCGATCGCAGTTTCGACCAAAAGCCCTGAGCGCTTGACGGTGTTACTGGGAGATTCGTTAAGCTTGTGGTTTCCACCGGAGCAACTACCAGGCGATCGGAGTTGGTTGAATCAAGGGATCTCTGGAGAAACCACGGCTGCGATGCTCAAGCGCTTGAGTTTTCTAGACGCCACTAAGCCTCAGACTATTTTGATTATGGCGGGAATCAATGATTTGAAATCTGGGGTTTCAGAAGCCGATTTACTGACGAACTATCGCACGATGATCCAAACCCTCAAGCAAAAACATCCCGAAACCGAACTCGTTGTTCAGTCTATTTTGCCCCACAGCGGAGCGGCCATGACGGCTGAAGAGGCCGATCGGTTGAGAAGCATTCCGAATGAACAAATTTTCCGCCTTAACCAAAAACTAGCGACGATCGCCAAAGAAGAGCAAGCTTTATTCTTGAATTTGCATCCGTTGTTTGCAGATCCAGAAGGCATGTTGCGATCGGACTTAACGACCGACGGCTTGCATTTAAGTCCTGCCGGATACCTAGTCTGGAGCACCGCCCTGCAAACCTTCAGCCAAACGCAACTCCGCAACAATAGTCCGTCTGAAGTCGCCCCCAAAAACGAAGTTACTGGTAGTGATCTGAAAGCTGAAAGTACACCAGAGACTGCAAAACCCACAGAAGAACCGAAACTTGCTCAATAAAGTCTAAGGTTCCCCCAGAATTGGGGGATAGGGGGCAGCTCGTCAGGATTTTTTGATCTTACGTAACCCAAATATCTCACTTTGCCGGAGTTGCTTGCATCTTCGGCTGGTTTAATTTTTGGGGATTACAAGCCATTTCTAAGACTTCATAGCCGCTGCTACCCGGACGAGGCTGATTGAGCGTTCCCTTGTCAGCGTAGTCAAATTTTTGAATCAACACCCGGTTCGTGGTGAAAGCATTGACTCGACCCAGACGCTGCGTTTTCGCATCGCAGTAGCCTGTCCACCGAATCACCACACCATAAAGGGGCTTGGCAACATCGTTCTCTAAGAAGGCATTATTGGGTTCAGAGAATTCGCGATAT
>JANMIS010000787.1:0-1585 GCA_031375925.1 Synechococcales cyanobacterium OTE_70_concoct_197_sub | reverse complement strand
TTTGAAAGAGCCTTTGATTAAGCAGAAGAGAAAGTTTCGCGATCGTCAGGCTGCTGCAAACTTGGCTCGATCGTCGATTCGGACGGTGCTAAAAAATCGGTTTAAGATTCAGGAAGTCAATGAATTATTAAATCCCACTCATGCGTTGATGGGAGGCTATCAGAGTCATCATTTTGATGTGACGGTGATGAATGGGCGACCGTATTTTGCAGCGCATGGGATTTCCTATGAGGTTGATTCTCCGGATACGACCACGAATTCAGTGGCTTGGATGATTGCGGATGTGCGATCGGTGAATGCCACGGTTCCGATCGGGGTGTTGATGCTTCCACCGCAGCCGACTACGTTTGAGCGATCGATGCTTCAGAAAAAATATGAACGAAAGCGGGAGATTTATCAGGAAATGGGGGCGATCGTTTTGGGGGAAAATGAAATTGAGGGTTGGACTGAAGAGCAATTAGATATTTTGGGTATTTTGGGTATTTCAAAATCTGACTGAGAGAACGATCGGTAATCTATCAATATTCAATGATGGCAACGATCGCTTTCGTAATTTCTTGCATGTATGAATCTGGGAGTGTGCCAAGTTTACGGATGAAGCGCCGGGTGTCGAGACTTCTGGATTGAAGTGCATCGGCGGCGGATGGTTTGGTGAGTCCATTTTGATCGGTGGGATCGAGACGGATATGCCAGAGGTCTGAGGCAAAGGCGGGTTTCCAATCGGTGATGGGAACCACTAATTTGAGAGGAAGTTTACCGATGTAGTCAGAGCTGATAACGATCGTGGGGCGAGTTTTTTGAATTTCTGCGCCGACGGTTGGGTCAAGGTTGACAAGCCAGATTTCGCCGCGTTTAGGATTATTCGGCATGGATTTCTGCCATATCCAGGTTGATCCATTCTTGCCATTCTGTATCTTGCTGGTAGTGAGGAAGGGCTGCTTCGGCTTGTTGCTCTAAAATGCGGCGACGATCGGCGATGGGGAGTTTTAGAAATGCGCTGCGGTTCACCAAAGGTGAGGCTTCTGCTAGGGCAGAGGCTGCGCCAACGCCAACGATCGGTTGTGGATCTAGGTTTGGGGCTTCGGTGATGATGATGACTTCTACGGTTTGTCCGATCGGGATATTGGGTAAATCAATTTCTAGGCGGTTGCCTGCTTGGATCGTGGTGGTGAGATAACAGGTTTGTTTCATGGTGATGGGTTAGGTTTCGCTTTCATTGATTGTACTCCAGACATCCAACTGCTCGATCGGTTCTGGGATGAGGGCAAGCTGTCGATCGGCTTCTGGAATGCTGGGCTGAGATTTGGGCGTTGTCGTATTTTTTGTTCCCTTGGCATTCTTCTTTTTTCCGCTTTTCTCTACCTTTTTCCCACCAATAATTTCTTGGTCATAGCGTTTCTGATTTAGGTCGAGGAGTCGGGCTAGGACTTCATCGTGGGTGGCTTGGGTCCAGCGGTAGCGGTAGGGTTTCTTGCGGCTTTTTCTATGGCTATCGGGATTGTAAAATAGATTGTGTCAAAGGTTGAAAGATAAGATCTAATGAACTAGCCAACCCAAGACCTAAAATCAATCATGCTGAATATCA
>JANMIS010000392.1:0-1241 GCA_031375925.1 Synechococcales cyanobacterium OTE_70_concoct_197_sub | reverse complement strand
ATATATTGTATTCTGGGATTAATTCGACACTGGAAAGAGATAAATCAACCCCACAGGCTCGACCCTCGTTGCCTTCACCTGATACGTTCCCTCAATTCGCACAGGTTCAGTACTAATTTCCTGCTCAAGCTGCGCCAGCCGAAAGTCCCAATGTCGGCGATCGGCCTTCAACTGCCTCATCTCATCTGCATTAAACAACGACAACTGCCGACCATCTTTTTTTTGTTCTGCCAAAATACGATCGCGCTGTTCCGTTAGCAAAGCCCGCATTTCCGCCGCTTCCCTCTGCCCGCGCTTCGTCAATTCCTTCATCGCCCGGTCCGTCAACACCGTCGCCCGCCTCTCCAAATGCCCCACCAAATCCTCCACATCCCGCGCCGCATAAGCCTGCAATTGTGTGAGTAAAGACGACGGCACCTCCCGCAATCGAGGTGTCGCTAAAGACAGTTCTAGATCGACTAATGCATCTTTTTTATCCTCCTCGCCCAGCGGTCTGAGTTTGCCTTTTCCACGGGCATCCGGATGATTCCACTGAGCCGCGATCGTGACGATTTCATCATGCAGCCGAGTAGCCCGCGTGCCATACAACGAAAGCCGCCCCAAAATAATTACCTTCGGCACCGGGTCATCACTCAAACATACACAAGCCCGCGATAGCTCATGATGCACAAACCCCTGAGACAAAAAACGTCCCAATAATCGCTGAACTAATCGATGCTCCAAATGCAAATGCACAACCGTTCCATCCAGCGTTCCAGGATCTTTAAAAACCACCGGACGGACTTCTGTTTCCTTACGCCAATCCCACAGTTTTTGATTCGGCTTTCGGGGTGGACGGAGGCTGTCTAACGTAGCTGCCCAAATCGGGTCGGTCGATTCTCGGTCCATGTCTGGCACTACCCACTGGGCACGATCGGAGTCATCCACAGCAGACTGAGCATCACGGGGCGCAAGCGCCTTCGCACCCAAAAGCTCAAGCGACACTGACAGCGCATCTCGAAAATGCCGATCGTCCAACCCCAACCATTGCCGAGACTCCCGCAGCATATTTTCAAGCTGCATCTGCTGTTCTCGCAATTTCTGTGTCTCAGGTCGAATACCTTCTAGTTCTTCAAGCACCGCTTTACTGCGATCGGCAGACAGATCATCATAGGATTCCACTTGGTCGATCGCCTGAATCAATTGGTTCGCCTTTGCACCCTGAATGCCACCATCCAATAGCTGGCTCAAATTCTTCTCCA
>JANMIS010000334.1:0-2972 GCA_031375925.1 Synechococcales cyanobacterium OTE_70_concoct_197_sub | reverse complement strand
GGATACAGCAAAATCTTATAAGTCTCTGGCGTTGGCTTCACTGCTTGCTCCACAGCTTTAGACAATTCACTCAATGGATACTTGTCACTAATCAATGCCTCCACATCAATCTTTTTATCAAAGACCAATTCCGCTGACAAGGCCTGCAATGGAAAAGCAGAACTATAACTACCCATTAAATCAATCTCACGACGATAGATTAAATTGGGGTTAATTGGAATGGTAATTTCATCTGGAAACTCCGCAAAAAACAGTACTTTGCCACCCTTACGAGTACAGTCCATCGCTTGAAAAAAGGCCCGATCGCTCGGCACCGCTAAAATAGAAACATCCACGCCATATCCCCCCGTTAAATCCTGAATCTTTTTTGCAAGTTCCGGATCTCTCGCATCAAACGCCGCATAAGCACCAATGCTCAACGCCTTTTCTATGCGTGACGGCAGCAAATCCGTTGCGATCGCCCTCGCCCCAAAATGTTTGACCAACATCATAATCATCAGTCCGATCGGACCCGCACCTGTGACTAATACGGTCTGGCCTTCTCGAATCTGCGCTTTTTTCACCGCTTTCAAACAGCAATTTGTCGGCTCCACAAAACTTGCCTGTTCAAAGGTCACATCATCCGGAATCGGAATTAACCCGCCGCTTCTAACAATATGTCCCGGCACCTTCACATAGTCTGCAAATCCGCCTCCACTCGGGCTAAAGCCCGCCGTCGTCGTCACATTTTTATAGGTGTCGCACATGGAAAAACTACCCGTATCGCAGTAGCCACAATTCATGCAGGGTACATGGTGCATCACCACAACTCGCTGACCAACTTTCCAATCTTTTACCTCAGACCCAATCTGCGCGATCGTCCCCGCTGTTTCATGACCAAAAATTCGGGGTGGTTCGTACAGTGGATATTTAATCTTTTTAATATCCGACTGACAAAGCCCAACCACATTCACCTTAACCAAAAGCTCATCCGCCGCCATCTCCGGCATCGGAAGCTCCTCATACCGCAAATCATCCACACCGCGAAACACTTGAGCCTTCATACCGATTCTCTCAAAACGCACGTCGCTTTTGAATCTATCACGATCGATCAAATCCGCATCCAAATATTGGTCCCCCAAATCTCGTAGGGGCATGGCTCGCCGTGCCCAAAACCCCACGACAATCGCCCTCCAACCCCTCTACCGCCGCCGCAACCGCCCAAACGACACTTTCTGCGTTGCCTCCAGCGCCGCCCCCTCAATGCGTTCTTGCGCAAACAAATAATCCTTGCTTTGCCACAACGGAATAAATGGCACATCCTGAGCCACGATCGACTGCAACTCTCCATACACCACCTTGCGTTCTTGGGGATTTGTCGCTTTACGACTTTGGGCAATCAAAGCATTCACCCGATCGCTAAAATAAAACGAACCTTGCTGCGCCGAAGCACCCTCTTTGCAGCCCTCTTTTGCATTGCCCTTGGCACAATCCACGAATGGCTGAATATAACTATCCGCATCCAAATAATCCGGCGACCAATCTAATAAAAACATCGGATAAGCCCCCTTATCTAAATTCTTATAGGCTGTCGCCGAATCTACGCCATTTAATTCAATTTTCAGTAAATCTGGAATCGTCTTTTTCACCACGCCTTTAATTGTGATAGCCGCCAGCTGGTCGTTGGTTAAATTCGATCGGTACCACAGCTCAAGCTTCAATGGATTTTGTTTAGAATAGCCCGCCTTCGTCAAAAGCTCCCTTGCTTTCTGAACATTGACTCCAGCACCATAATTGATTTGAAAACTAGGTATTTGTTCACTGAGCGTATTGGGCAACAGACTATAAAGCGGCACCACCTGCTGATTAAACACGCGATCCTGCAAGACCGATCGGTCCATAATTGCCGCAACTGCCTGCCGCACTTCAACGCGATCGAGCGGAGCTGAATTCACATTCAAACTCAAATAATCCATTCCACTTCCCGCCTGCTCGATGACCTGCCAGCGCTTTAATTTAGATTGATCCTTTAGGACTTTGATATGTTCAATCGCTAGCCCTTGCAATGCCATATCGACTGAACCTGTGCGGAAGGCATTGAACAGATTGGAAGCTCCAGAAAAAATCTGAATATCAACGCCTGTATTGGTTGCTTTTTCACCCCAATACTTTTCAAAAGGTTCTAGCCGAATTCGATCGACCCCAAAGGAAACCAACTTATAAGGACCCGTTCCGACGAATTCTTTGGGTTTAAACGATCCCGCTTTGATCTCGTATGCCTTAGGTGAAATAGGACAAGTGCCTGAAAATGCTAAGAGCGCTGGAAATGCCGTGAAGGGCTTCTTGAGTTTGATCGTCAGTTCATATTCGCCTGTTGCACTAATTTTATCGATCGTATCCGATAGCAAAAACGCTGGTGCGCCACCATTGGTAATAAATCGCTGCAACGAAAACGCCATTGCCTTTGCATCAAACTTCTCACCATCATGAAAAACAACGCCCTGACGCAATCCAATCACATAGGTCAAACCGTCACCGCTCACTTTCGGCATCCCCGTGGCAAGCTGCGGCACCAACTCTGCCGTGCCCGGTTTGTAGGCATACAAACGATCGCCCAAGTTGTGTAACAAAATTCCCGCAATGCTGCTGTAGGCATCGGCAGGGTCAATGGTACTCACGCTCGCCGTGGTCCCAAAGGTAATGTGTTCAGAGGTTACGGTAGGCGATGAAGAGGGACAGCCACTCAGGGCAAAGGCCAAAAATCCGATCGTCCAAGCTAACATCTTATTTTTTGCTTTTACGATCGTCATACGGCTCCATGGCCCTAAGACCAAATAATGCTGCACGATTGATTAAACCATGGATTCAGCAACCCTGACATTGTTTTCAGCGAAGTGTTCGCCGCCTTTGAAGGCACCTTTTTTGCCCCCATTCCATAGTCGATGGCGTCACATCTACGGAATTAGATATGACCGATCGCCCTAATCATAAGG
>JANMIS010000328.1:0-10343 GCA_031375925.1 Synechococcales cyanobacterium OTE_70_concoct_197_sub | reverse complement strand
ACTGCACCACGACGAATTTCGTGACCAATCTCCACATCTGCAACATCACGAATGCGGACGGGTACGCCATCCTCGGAAGTGATGACGATGTCTTCGATCTCTTTGAGGTTTACCGTTCTACCGATTCCGTGAACGAGCAGCATTTCGCTTCCGTCGTTGACGGTTCCACCGCCGACATTTTCGTTGTTGGACTCAATTGCGTCAGAAACCTGTTCAAAGGTCAGGCCGAATTTGAATAACCGTTCGGGATCGAGCCTAATTTGGTACTGCTTCTCGTAGCCACCCCAACTATTCACTTCCGCGACTCCGCGTACGGACCGCAACTGAGGCTTGACGATCCAGTCATGTATAGTTCGCAGTTCTGTAAACCGCTTTATGCGTTCTTCCTGCGAAACCTTTGAGAAGTCAACGCCATCGTAAACCAATACATAGTGGAATACCTCACCCAATCCGGTCGACACCGGCCCCATCTGAGGACGCTGAATACCATCCGGAAGGACGACCGTCGAAAGACGCTCGTTGATCAACTGTCTCGCAAAGTAGACATCAACGCCATCATCGAAAATGACTACGACTTGTGACAACCCGAATTTAGATATCGAACGGAGTTGACTCAATTTTGGGAGGCCACTGATTGCCTGTTCAACTGGGAACGTGATTTGGCGTTCAATTTCTTCGGACGCTAGCGACGGAGCAACGGTGTTGATTTGAATCATCACCGGCGTCGTATCGGGGAACGCATCGATGTCAAGTTGTTGGAGCGAGAATCCACCGATGACCGCGAACAATACTGTCACAAGGATGACGAGAGCACGATGTTTAAGTGAGGCATCAATAATCCAGTTCAGCATTACAGTCTCCTATTTAGCGACGCAATCGCAGCCCGCGCCGAGATTGTTCTTAAGAAGTTGAGCCCGCAACACGTCGCTGCCGGCAGTTGCGATTACTTCACCTGGTAATACACCAGCAATCACTTCGGTGTACTTACCGTTGGTTGCCCCCAAGCGAACCGATCGGACGTGGAAGACTTTGTAGCTATCGGGACTGTCGAAGTAGTGCTTGTCACGAACGAATACCACTTGGCAACATCCTTCCCAATGTGACGAACCGGCGGGTATGACGATTGCGTCGGATTCCGAACGCAAAATGACTTCCCCGGTTCCAAACGTTTCATTACGAAGCCTTCCGTCGAAATTGTTTAGCACCGCGCGGACTTGCAGCATACGTGTCGTTTTATCCGCCGAAGTACTGATCCAATCCAGCTTGCCCTTGATCATTTCGCGACTTCCGTCGGCACGAAACGTGACGGTTTGCCCGATCGCCAATTGATTCATGTTTTCTAGCGGGACATTCAGTGTCATCCACATTTGGCGAACATCGGCAATCTGAAAAAGGATGCGGGTCGAGTCGACTACTTCTCCCGGTGCAACCGTGCGTTCGAGGACGACACCGTCCAGCGGCGAAAAGATCGGCATCAGATTCGACGAGCTCAATTGACCGTTGAGTCGAGCACGAAATGAGTCCGGGATTCCGATCAATCGCAGTTGGTCAAGAACCTCTTGTTCGGATAGCGTCTGCAACGCTGTCACTTGCACGGGCAAGCCAAGATTTCTAAGAGATTGTTCCGCACTCAAGACATCAGCTTGGGCTTTCGAATAAGCAGCTTGGGCGTCAAAAATTCGAGATCCCACGATTGCTTCTCGGGCTTCGGTAAGTCGAGAGACGTTTTGACTTTGTAGTTTTCGCTCAGCAAGTGATCGCATCAATGCAGTCTTTAGTCCGCCGACTTCAGCAGCATCGATAATTGCAAGCACTTCGCCTTTCGCCACGGAATCGCCAACATTCTTTTCGACAGTCCAGACACTACCGGCCACGCGAGAAGCCAAACTAGCCTTTCGAGTTGGGTCATAAACGATCGCCCCACTGGTATGAATCGATTCAGCAATAGGCTGACGCTCGACCAACTCTACGTCCACACCCGCTTGCCGAACCGATTCTACCGAAGCGAATTGGATGCGCGTTTTGTAGATTTCGCAGGCACTATTGTTCTCTTTTCGTGGGACGACGGACATCGCACGTGCCGCCCGTTCAAGGTCAGACGGAAGTACACTGGGTACCTCTTTGAGTTGTGCAACTTCCGGGTGATGCAAAGGACAATTGTGAATTCCATGCTCAGGGCACCATCCAAAGTCAGGGCCCTTAGACATCAATGAAGGATCGCACTCGACGCAAATCGATTCTGGCACACCATGTTCCTCGCACCAATCCTTGGCTGTAGGTTTTACGGTTCCAGTTAGAGCTCCAAACTTGGGGATCTTCCAATCGTTATGGTGTCCGAAGTAAAAGACCGCCGCGAATCCAACCAGAACGAGCGTCGGCCCCAACGCGTTAAGGAATTTCGCCAGCGTTTGCTTTGTATAGTTCGGCTTCGTAGATGGAAACGTCTCGCTCGCTGGCAACAACGACTCACCGCCATTTTGGCTTTTAAGTGCATTGTCTGGTTCCTGCAAAACGGAACCGGAGGGATAGCGAATCATAGCTAACTCCATATGTTTAATAATTGACGCGATGTAGATTGCCCTGTCCGCAGTCTGTAGCACCCTCATTAAATGAAGACGGACAGAACGCTAGACGAGCTACATGAATTTGACTTTCCCAAACACCAACGTGCGTTTGAGCCGCGAAGAAAGAGATTCGCTAGATTTGAAGGACGCAATAGGCGCAGAGAATCGCGCGCCCAAAAATCAACGCCCCGTCCGCCACATGCTCGGCAGGCTGAACGCAGTCAGTGTGCTCCGTCGTAAACGCACATTGTGCGATCGTAGCAACATCTGATACAGCAAAGTGAATCGGAAGGTAAACCGAATCGGTCTCCGAAACAACAGCACCACCGCAAAAGCAATTGCAGCATTCGGACGAGGGATCACAGGGAGCGTTCGATTCATTCTCAGGACTCGCGTCAGAGCCACAACAATGACATTGGAGAGAACCCTCCAGATGGGACGAGGGGCCGTTAGCCTGTTCGTGGAGCTGGCAAACGTCGATGCAGAGCGCTGGACAGACCAGCACTTGAAGACACATCAAAATTGCGAGCAGATTTCGAACCAAAGCTAAACTCCTTGCATCGATAGTACTTGACCGTCGGTTACGAGTCAATGTTACTGTTGCGCTTCTCCTGTTTCGTTCCCACTCTGACTGAGTCAGGGTCAGAGTGATTTCCCAGCCCGCCAGAAACCTGCTGACCATTTACTCCTTACAACAACCCTTGGTGCAAGTCGCTGGTTTATCTGTGGGGTTGGTTGCGACTTTGTCGGTGCAGCAACCAGCCAAGCAGCCGGTTGCTCCCTCGGCGCAGCAATCGCATTGGCAATCATCACAAGAGCAAACGCCGGTTTCACAGCAGCAACCGCCATCGGGACAGCAGGTTTCGCAGGCACAAACCTTCGATTCGGCATTCAAGCTTGACTTGCATGCGTAGTTTGCCCCCATCGCCACGCCAAGACCAATCAAACACAACACAACCAACGATGCAGCAATCTTCATTTCATTTTCCCGTAAAAATGGCACTGGTATATGATATCATTCTTTGGAAGCATTAGTGCTTCTCAAGTGTTGGATGCCGAGAAGGCTGCAATACTTCACGGAAATTTCGATCCGTTGCCATCTACTTCGCATCCTTCTTCTGATCATCGGAAAAGCTCACATCGTGCTTGCGGGTAATTACCCACAAACCAGTTTAAAATTCCTTGGTTTGACTTAACGTCTCCCGCAAGCAAGCCAACTCGTTGAAGCCTCCAGGAATTCCCAAAAAGCAAATCAGCGGATTGAATAGTCAACCCGCTGAACGCTAGACATTGCATAGTCTGTCGCAAGAGCAGAAGCCCACCCCAAACAGACTTGGCAAAAAATGCTACTTACTGTTTTTGTTCTCAGTACCGCCGTGATCGTGATGCTCATGGTCCGATGCTTGGTGTTCATGAGCCGCGTCTTCGTGACCAAGTTCCTTCAGAAGCTTATCGTGCTCTACTTTCATTTGATCGAGCGATGTATGGATTTTGCTACACATCTCCGCGCACATTTTTCCATCTGGCGATGTTTTGCAGCACTCTTCATGGAGAGATTTTTGCACGGTGGTTGCTTGCCCAAGTTGCGTCTCAATCTTCTTGACTTGCTCGACAACTTTTGGATTGGATGCGTATTCTTGGCGTACGATTGCCATGTCACGCTGGATCGCTTGGAGTTGTTGCCCAAGCATCTGCGATTCCGCTTGAGTCACCGTTGGCTGGATGACCTGAGCTTGAGTTGCATAACGCTGCATCCCACGAGAATAATCTCTCGCGTGTTGAATGTTTCGCGAAGTGCGCTGGTTCGCCCAGAAAGGCGCCCCATTTTTTCTGGCAATAGAATCGTTGATCCTGGACTGAGCGTGAGATACCTGCGGAATAGCCAAAGCCAAGCCCGCAACGAACGCTAACGAAAGCACAAATTTTCCGATACTCGCAATACTCATCATCGTTCCTTTCGAGAACATGCCTTCGGTACCATCTGTGATGAAATACCGAATGAATTGGACATTGAGCCGCCACTCGGCCCATGGATATCAGTTGGATGCCCAAAGAGACTGGTTCCTTCAATAAAACGGAGATTGAGAATCAGTTTTGCAAGTCGAAGCTGCGATCCAATACCAAACAGCCGGTGGTGGTTGTTAGCAATCGCCAACGTATTTGCCGAGTTTGCTTGGCAGAAAAGATGCACCTACCTCGTACCTTGCACGTTTCCAACCAGAAAAAGCTGAGAAGCTAGTTCTTCCGTAAAGCTCAAACCCCATTCGTTGTACTGCCTTAATCGAAGAACTGTTCCTTATATCGGTCGTAAGAACAATTCGGCGGATGCCGTCACCAAGGATCGTTGAAGCGATTCCAGAAGCTAATACTTGGTACAGTCGTTGGCCTCTGCTGGACGAAGTCACGTAGACTGAGAACAGGTAAGCGGTCTCCTGATCAAGGTAGATGGGAAGCCCAGTCCATTCGTGTCCATTACAATTGTGCAGCGCAGGAATATCACCACTGCCAAGCCAAGCGTACGCTACCGTGCGTCCGTCTTTTCGTACTGTATAGCAGCGAAATCGCGTACCATCGAGCGATTGAAAGTCGGCTAATTGGAACTCAGGGTTACATTCCCTAAGTGAGCCGCATTGATCCTGCCGAAGCATACAAAACTCCTGGCCGTTTCGAAGTACGTAAGGTAGATTTGCTAGTGTTGTCGTGTCGCAACCAAATAGCAGACTTCGATCCGAAATGCCAATACGTCTCGATAGCGGGTAGGCGAAAGTATCGAGCTTTGACACAAGACCATTCAAGCTTGGCATTTCCAGCTTGCCTCCAGAAAGTTCATCGACAACAAGTGGAACCGCAAGATTCGCTCGACGACTGATCAGGCATCTCGCTTTTCCCAGGAGACAGCGATGTGCTCGCATCAGCAAACGAAGGCGGCTTTGCGAAAGACAACTCGCCTGCGGTTGATGCGGTCGATGAAAAGGAGGCAATTGGTACTGGCGATGCCGCAATCGACTTGTAGCCTGGCCAATTTGATCGGCATCCAACGTTGTGCGTTATCGCTACTACGAAAAATAAGAGCATCCCTCTCTTGAAACTTTGCATAGTCACCTTCCTAGTGTTTAATCAGCATTAGCAAATGGGTACACTCCGTAGCACCCATGTAGTAGAGAAATATGTCCTGCAGAAATCGCTTCCGTGATGATGTCCCACAGCTGAATTAGACGGAGCAACTGGGGCACCTGTATTTAAGGGATTTGCTTTGCAACAGTTGCCCTGGGAAAGTCGAATCACAAGACACTTTCGAGAAAACTAACTCAGCTTCCCGGGGCCTTAGGTTGGTGACTTGGGAAGGCACTTCGGACAAGTGCCCTGCTCACTACTCGAATTGTTCGAATGGGATGCGCCAGACTTGTTATCACAGCAACCTGCATTGCAGCCCTTGGAATCAGCCGCGCAGCAATCGCACTTACAGTCTTCGCAAGTACAGACACCCGTTTCACAGCAGCAACCGCCGTCTGGGCAGCAGGTAGTGCAGGCACACGCATTGGAGGCTGAGTTTGTTGTCCGAGTCGTCGTCAAACTTGCCCCCAAAGCCAAACCGACTCCAACAAACAAAAGTAAAGCAATTGCAGCAGCAATTTTCATGTTCAAACCCTATCTCTGTTGAAACTGAAGAAACAGACTACATAGACATCTTCCATGCATCTGTGGAGTTGGATGCTAAAGCTGGGGTCTTTCTTCACGAAATTGTTGAATTGTTTTCACTCGTCTAGACTCAACTGGTGTTCGGTAATCGAGCATTGCCACCAGAACGGCCAATTGAAAAGGCTTTCTCGACGGTTCGCAGCTAAAATTGGCGTTAGATGCCGACGCCGTCGATGGCCTTCACGAAAAACTAAATTTTTTGCAAAGTTCGCAAACCATACGTTCCTCAAGTAAAAACTCATGTTTTCGGAACAGAACCTGCCCTCGACCCTGCATGGTTCTGAGTGGTTCAGAACAGACCTATTACTCCCCAAGGAGCCAATGTTATGTCCCGAGTATCGTTCCTGTTCGCCTTGGTTGCATTGACCGCGTTTGTACCACTTTCTGCTATTGCTGATGACCACTGAGATACGATGATGAAAAAGTGTGCTGAAGTTTGTAATGCTTGTCAGATTGAATGTGATAGCTGCTTCCAGCATTGCCTGGATTTGGTTGCAAGCGGCAAGGCCGAGCATAAGGCAACTGCCCAATTGTGTGTCGACGGCACCGACGAATTTCCACCAGAGTTCGTTCGTCTCAAGTTCTCGACGATCAGTTTGCGTTTCTAAACTGCTCGAACCCGTAGCGATTGCGCCCCGACTGATTTCGATCGGCTCGTACCCCAGTTTGCGTATCGCATCCCGGATGGCCGTGAGATCACTCGGACTTGGGGCATGGTCCAATTGCACCCGCGCTCGTTCAGTCGCAAGATTGACGCTGGCTTGGACGACGGTCGGGATTTTCCGCAATCCATTCTCCACGCGACGAACGCAGGCCGCGCAAGTCATGCCACCAACGCCGACTTCAATCGGCTTGCTCGAATATTCCATGTTGTTCACAGCTCCGTTACGTCAAGTTGACTACTTGCAGCTAGCTAGCCTCTAAACTTGCAGCTAGCCTTTTAAGGATGCTACGTAGCCTGCTTCTTTCACCGCTTCGACAACCTGCTGCGCTATCGGTGTCCCTGACACGATCGCTGTCCCTGCTGACAAATCGACTTTCACGTTGATAACATCCGGAACTTGTCGAATTGCCTCTTCTACCGCCGACTTGCAATGCCCGCAGGTCATGCCAGTTACGCTAAAAATGTGTTGGGTGCTTCGATTTGTCATTCGAGTTTCTCCTTTTTGAATTCGAGTCGATCTGTCTGGTTTAGGATTTACGAGGCTCTAGCGGTAGGTTTTTGAAACAGAAAGTATGCGTACCGTTCGTCTTCAACGATAGGATCGAAGGGAACAATGACAACGCACAATGGCTCGAAACCTATTTGCTTAGCCGCAGCCCAAAACTCGTCGATAAAGTACGCCACCATCTTTGTCATACCCCACGAGTACCCCCAGGTCCGTCCCTGTGTTGACGGTTTGTTTGTTGCATAGCGAATCTGAACGAAAGCCAATCCGCCATCAAATAGCGAGTCGCGAGCAATTTCGAGCACTCGAAGACCATATTCCTTAGATGGAAGCAACTCATAAACGTAGGTACATAGAAAGATGTCGAACGTACCTCGAAGTTCATTAGGAAGTGACGGCGAACTTAAGCATATTTGCAATGGTTGAAAGTTTTGGAAATCAATAGAGTTCATCTGGCGCGAGCATTCATTCAGGCTAGCATTCGAAACGTCCGCTCCAATGTACGTGCTCGCGATGCTCGCGAAGGAAATCGCGTTCGCACCTCCACCACAACCCCATTCCAGAATTCTTGAGCCGCGAGACGTACTCTGGAATGTGCTCATTTTGGACATGTCGTTAAAAAGCGATCGATGAAAAGCGCCGATTTTCGCCCATCGATCCTCGTCTGTGAAAATACCAGTTCCCCTCCAATGCGAATTCACTTGAAAATCTTGACTTCGCTGGTTTTTCCAATATGCATCGGCGTCAAGCTCCAATTGCCTGTCACTATGTTTGTAACCAATCAACGACAGCGTGCGATCAACGGCGGGGCGGATGGATTTGAGCATTTTGCGAATATCGAACATTGAGCTATCTGGGTGGGAAGGATCGGGGAAATGCGCCTCGCTTCGGGATAGATGCCGACAAATAACAGAATCTTCAGTTTGGGACGACAAATTTGAGAATGCGCCGATTTGCGAGCTTTCTTGAAATTGGAAATGGAAGTCCTGAGTTTCTTGAAAACGGGTAGATTGGCCGTAATCCCTACGATCGATTGAGACTTCCACGCGCCGTAGCTAAAATTATGCGACGCTCGTGAAGGAAACGGCTTCCGGCAGCATCCAATCTGTGTCGCCCCGAAAAACCCTGTATCTGACGTGCGTTATGTTCCGAACGATTCTTCATTCTGTTTTGCTGCTGGCGGTTGCCTACAGCCAAATTCTGGGTGGGGTTTCGTGTTGCTGCTTAGGTCGATCGTTCCTCGAGAGCATTAGCGGAAAGCAGCCTGCGACTGCTGAAGCAGATGTTGCGTCATCGAAATCACTTGCCACTCAGCCGGCCCGATGCCCCAAATGTGCTGCTCGTCCGATAGTAAAAACGAGTGATTCTGTCCGGTCGGCGGCGAAATCGTCGTTGCCGTCGCGTTTAATCTGTCAGGGTGCTCAATGTGATTGCAGCAAGCAAGTTCTGCGTGCAAGCGAGCCACCAAAGTCGGTTTCTGTGCCCGCGAAGTCCATCGCTTGGGCATGCGTTGCATTTGCATCGATTAAACCCACAGCAACCGCCGTATTGAGCCTTGGAAAGTTCGAAGTACCCGTTCGCTTTGGCGGACACTCTTGGCGGTCGATTGCCTGTGTTTGGAGGAATTGAGAGTCCCAACAAACCTTTGTTTTTGGTTTGTTGGACTGATTGCGAACCTACTGTTGGATCGCAATCGAAATCTCTCTGTTTTTTTAAGTTCATAGGTGAATCATGTTTACAAAAATTGCGCTATTGGGGATTGTTGCGTTGGCTTCGTTCGGTATCGAGTCGATGGCTGGCAACGGAACTGCGAGTGAATCTTCTTTGTCGGTGAAAGGTCAGCCGGTCTGCTGCATGAAGAATGCGTATTGCTGTCTCGATAACCGATCCTGCTGCCGACGGTAGTCGCCGGCGTTGTAATCAAAGTCAGCCTGCTCGAATCGGTCGAGTATTTCGAGCAGGCAAAACTTTTTCGCAGCATGGAGTGAAGAATGCAGCAATCAGAGTCATCCAACTCAAAGAAGTTGACACCGCACGCCACATTATCGGAGAGTGTTTCCATAGACGACCTGAAATCGTGGGTCAGAAGCGCGGCAGCCGGAAATCCTGAATATCAAAAACGAATTTATGAGCTTCTGGCTTCGAGGATTTATCGAGTGATTCGAAAGATTGTAGGAACCAGCGACGCAGACGATGTGATGCAAGATTTTGTCATACAGTTGTTTTCGAAGCTTGATCAGTTCCGATTTGAATCCTCGCTAGAGACTTGGGCTCATCGAATGGCGGTCAATCAATGTTTGCAGTACTTACGAAAGACCAATCGAGAGGCACTGAGAGCTTATAAAGTCGCATTGGAAACCGAAATGTCTGAAGATCCAAATCGCCAAAACCAAGCCGATGAAGCGGAGATTTTGAACCTTGCGATGGAGAAAATCTCGGGCGAACAAAGGGCAATTCTGCACATGAAGGAAGTCGAAGGGTTGGGATACGAGGCAATTGCAAGTGTGCTTGGTATTCCTGAAGGTACGGTAGGTTCAAGACTGAACAAAGCAAGAAAAGAACTTAGGACTTCGCTAATCCAACTGGGTTGGGAGGCATAATGATCAATTGCGATTGGATTGAAGAACGATTGTCGGCGTACATCGATAACGAACTGGATGCACAAGAGCGAACGAATTTCGAGTCGCACTGTGATCATTGCAACGCCTGCCGCGCGTCGATTATCGAGTTTCAAGCGATAGGTACGCTCATGCGGCAGTCCGAGGCGAGTGTTGACACCAATTCCCTTTGGGAGCAGGTTGCTCCACGACTGGATAGTGATCGAATCGTCTCGATTCCTTCTAAGCCGTTGCCGAAAAGCTGGATCTATGCGGTTCTAGTGACGGCCGCCTCTGTATCACTGATCTGGTTT
>JANMIS010000311.1:0-7791 GCA_031375925.1 Synechococcales cyanobacterium OTE_70_concoct_197_sub | reverse complement strand
ATAGAGCGACCGCCTCCTAAGCGGTAGGCCATGGGTTCGATTCCCGTCAGTCCCGTCCCGATCATTTCTAAACCCCATGAAACTTCCTGATCTCGACTCCGAAACCATCGATCGCGTCCTAGAAATGGCCTGGGAAGATCGTACGCCCTTTGAAGCGATCGAGCTTCAGTTTGGACTGAACGAGTCCCAGGTCATCGAAGTGATGCGGCGGGAAATGAAAGCCTCTAGCTTTCGCATGTGGCGTAAGCGAGTCACCGGACGATCGACCAAGCATCTTCATCAACGAGATTTTATCGCAGGCCGCTTCCACTCCCAAAATCAAAAAGGCTCTTAGAAGTCATCTGGAATCACCCACTTCGGTGGCTCAGAGGCCCGTTCTAGCCGTCGCCGCTGGACTGCTGCTTCAGCCATTTTCAGCATCTGGTCTAGCGAAGTCTCCTCAATAAACTTGGATGCCTGCGCCTTAAATTCAAGGTTTGGACATTCATCCCCCAATACACAACCCGCGACACATTCTACTTCGCAGTTCACAGCGCGCTTCTCCACCTGAGTCATCACGACAAGCTCCAAAAAACCTAAACAGATCTTCTATCATAATCTCATCTGAAGCATCGATCGTACCCAATGCCCCATCCGATCGTAGACCATTACAGTTCAATTTTTGCCTATCAAACTTCTTTACCGCGCGGCACGTTTTTGTTCCGATCGGTACCGAATAAATTCTGCTAACAGCACCGCAAAAGCTGACCCCAAAATTAACAACACACTCAATGCATTTAGATCAGGTGTGAGATTGGTTCGAATTCGACTGTAGATTTCCATCGGCAGCGTATTGATGCCGCCCCCCGCCGTAAAGCTCGCAATCAAAAAATCATCCATACTACAGACAAACGCTAGTAAACAGCCCGAAACGATCGCCGGGAAAAGCTGAGGCAGTAGCACTAATCGGAAAGACTGTAGCGGCGTTGCACCCAGATCTTGAGCCGCTTCCTCAAGATGAGGATCTAAAGAATTAATCCGAGTTGAGACGGCTAGAGAAACGTAGGACAAACAAAAGACAACATGGGAAGCCACGATCGTCCCCATACTCAGCGGCATCGAAATCGCCGCCAAAAAAACCAGGGTCGCCACCGCAATGGAAATATCTGGAATAATTAAGGGCAAATACACCGCATTTTGATAGAGGTCACGGCCTAGGAAGCGATAGCGAGATAGTCCCACAGCCATCACAGTCCCGAAGACGGCAGCGATCGACACGGAACCTAGAGCTACTTTTAGACTGTTAAACAGAGCCTGCTGAATCCGTCCATCTTGGAAAAAGCGGGCGTACCACTTTAGGGAAAATCCCGTCCACTGGGCGCTAAGGGCAGATTCATTGAGACTGTAAAAGGCTAAAACTAGGATTGGTAAGTACATGAAGCCAAACATCAGCCAGGTAAACCAGGCTTGCCAGGAGATGCGGAGGGTTTTGGTGTGGGTAGAATGCATGGTGGGGTCGGGGGTTAGGGAGTGCGAGTGTTTTTGTCGCCGTATTTGAGGAGGAGAACGATCGATAAGGTGACGAGCATGATCAGCAGGGCACTCAGGGCAGACCCCATGCCCCAGTCGGGCGAGGCTCCGAGGAATTTGCTGTAGACCAGTCGGGCGGCAGTCATGCTGGAGGGACCTCCTAAGAGTTCGGGGTTGATGAAGTCGCCGATCGCATTGATGAACACCAGCAATGTTCCAGCGGCAATTCCTGGAAGCACTTGAGGCACGGTGACTTGGAGAAAGGCTTCCATGGGCCTCGCCCCAAGATCCGCAGCGGCTTCTAGGAGACGACGATCGAGTTTTTCTAGGGAGGCGTAGAGAATTAGAACCATGTAGGGCAAAAGGCCATAGGTCATGCCAATTAGCACCGCCGGAAGTTGGTTCATCAAGTCTAGGGTGGGGAGATGAAAAAAGCTGAGAACCGTGTTGAGAACTCCGGTCGGTCGGAGGATGCTGATCCAGGCATAGCTTCGCAACAGCGAAGAAGTCCAAAGTGGTAAAACAAACGCGAGCAGCAGCAGATTTTGCCAGCGGCGGGGTGCAAGGAGCGCAATCCAGTAGGCGACCGGAAAACCAAGGAGAAGACAGAGAAACGTGGTGGTAACTGACAGTCCGATCGATCGCCCCACCACCCACAGCACCATCGGGTCAAAAATATTAAGGTAGTTTTCTAAACTAGAAGGATTGACCAGATCACCGGGCTTGATACCCGGAACTAGGCTGATTTGGAAGATCATCAGCGTGGGCAAAACCAGCAGCATGAACAGCCAAATCCCAGCGGGAGCTAGCATAAGGTAGGGTTCTAGGCGTTGGGTCCAAGTCGATCGGGTCATGGGAATTTTGGATTTTGGATTTTGGATTTTGGCGGCGCGTTTAGCTAGTCAGTTGGGTCCAGTATTTGTCGTAGAGTTTTTCAGCTTCGGGGGTGAGGGCGGTCATGCCTTCGCAGCGGGCCATGATGTCGGGTGGGGGATAGCTGACGGGGTTGGTGCGGAGTTCGGCAGGGAGGAGGGGAATGGCTGCGGCGTTGGGGGTAGTGACGGCTAGACGCTGGGAAACGCTGGCGGCGACTTCGGGGATCAGCAGGTAGTTCATCCATGCGTAGGCAGCATTGGGATTTGGGGCAGATTTGGGGATGACCATCCAGTCACTCCAGCGACTGCCGCCTTGTTTGGGAATGACGTAGCGCAGTTTTGGGTTTTCTTTGAGGAGGGCGATCGCATCGGATGAGTAGGCCATGGCAATCCACAGATCGCCCGAAGCAAGCTTCGTTCGCCAACCGTCGGTAGTGAAGTTGGAAATAAAGGGCTTGAGACGGGCCAGTTTTTCGTAGGCTTCCTTGAGCCGATCGGGCTGGGTTTCGTTGATGCTGTAGCCCAAGGTCTTCAGACAAAAACCCATGACTTCGCGATAGTCATCCAGCAAGCTCATTTTACGGAGTAGCTTTTCCTTGTTTTTCCAGAGATAATCCCAATCTTGGATTTCACCGGAGACTTTCTCTTGGTTATAAATCAATCCCGTCGTGCCCCAAGCAAAGGGAATACCGTAGTGATTATCATCATCGGCGATCGATTTCCGAAACTGAGGCATTAGGTTATCAAGTCCACGGATCCGATCGTGATCGAGTTCGGCCAAGAGCTTGGATTGCACGAGTTTTGGAATAAAGTACTCACTAGGATAGAGCAAACTGAAAGAATCCCCTTTTCCAGCCTGCAAAGACGCGATCATTTTTTCATTGGAATCGAAGAGTTCTCGAACCGTTCTGAGGCCGCTTTTTGCCTGAAAGTCCCGTAGCAGGTCGTCATCTACATATTGCGCCCAAGTATACAAAAACAGCTCATCCGTTGAAGCTTTAACAGGTCCCGATCGGACATTACCCAGCCGCCAGCCACAGCTCGACAAGGCCTGAGTGAGGCCCAATCCCAAAGCGACCTGAGTAGCCTTCTGCAAAAACTTCCGCCTCGATCGGCGGGTTAATCCTGGCGGTATCCCCGTTTGGATGGAGTCAAATTCTGTAGAGTCAAACTGTCGAGAGTCCATTGTTAGCAACCCATAAAAATAATACCCACCCCAAACAGTCCCTTAATCCGGCAGAGGCAATGCCAAACAGTCATGGGGACTCCACACAACATAGACCGGGCCTGCAATCTTCGAAACGGCTTCTGCTGACGGTTGACGTACTAGGAGGTTCCGACCGGACTGTAGGCGAATGACGCAGTTAACATGGGTGCCCAGGTACAACGTACTCACCAGCGATCCTTCAAAACAATTCATCCCTTCTAGTTCCATACCCGGAGTTCGGGGGTCCGATCGCAAAAGCTGGATCTTCTCAGGTCTGAGATTAATCGCTACTCGCCCCGCCGTTAACAGTCGATGCCCTGTCGCATTGGGCTGCACCTGGACTTTTTCCCCGTCGTCACTTTTAACCCACAGCATCGAAGGATGAGACCCTTCGATCTTGCCGGAGATGATGTTGGTTTCACCGATGAATTCTGCAACAAATTGGCTCTGGGGCCGATCGTAGATTTGGCTTGGGGTGCCGATTTGTTCGACTTTTCCACCATTCATCACGGCCATTCGATCGCTCATGGTCAGCGCTTCCTCCTGGTCGTGCGTCACCATAACAAAAGTGATATTCAATTGCTGATGAAGCCGCTTTAGCTCCAGTTGCATTTCTTTACGAAGCTTGAGATCTAATGCGCCCAATGGCTCATCTAAAAGCAGCACCGTAGGACGATTAACTAAGGCCCGAGCAAGGGCAACCCGCTGTTGTTGGCCACCAGAAAGCTGATTAGGGAAGCGTTTTGCCAGGGGTTCTAGTTGAACAAGGCGCAGGGCTTCAAAGACACGGGTTTGGGTTTCAGCTCGGTTCATTTTTTGAATTTTCAAGCCAAAAGCAATATTTTCTTCTACGCTCAAATGACTGAACAGCGCATAGCTTTGAAATACGGTGTTAACTGGACGGCGGTAGGGCGGAATGCCTACCATAGAAACCTTCCGAATGAGTAAATCCCCTGCTGTCGGCGTTTCGAAGCCTGCGATCAGACGTAGAAGCGTGGTTTTGCCACAGCCGGAAGGACCCAAAATGCTAAAGAATTCGCCTCGCCTAATGGCTAAATCCACCCCGCGCACTGCTGCCTCACCATCAAAAACCTTGAACACCTTACGGAGTTCGATATCTAGGGCACCCTGCAAATCGGTGTCCGAAGAAGTTTGGGAAAGGGGTTGGGCCATAAACACGGGCAACAGCTTACGGGAAGCTTGACTAAAATAGTTTGACTCAATATTGACTTAATAGCTGAGCGATCGATCGCCTTCAATACTAAGCCATTGTACCCAGGACACTCAGATCAGTCCCAAATTCTTGTAAGACGAAAGATCAAAGTTACGGTTTTCTGCAATACTGTAGTCGCTTCAGGTCATCGTTCGAAACTTAATTCTGTTCAAAACTCAAATTAAGCAGTAACTAGGAATTTTAGAACTCAAGCCCATGCAATCATCTCCTCCCCACGTTGGCAAAGCCTCCCAGAATGGGAATCGCACTACCTCTCGTAAAGTAGGGCGTGCAAGGCAATCGGTCTTTCTGATGTTGTTCTGTGCAGCGGCGATTCTGGGGGGACTTGGATCCAGGCTGGTGTATCTTCAGGTTCTAGAAGGAACCCAAAACCGCAACCGCGCCGATAATAATCGCATCCGAGTCATTGCAAAAATGCCGGAACGAGGCAAGATTTTGGATCGCAAGGGCCGTCTGTTAGCGGGAAGTCGTCTGACCCATTCAGTTTTTCTTTGGCCGATGGCACATAAAAAAGAAGAATGGCCGGGGGTTTTAGAAAAGCTGGCTCCTATTTTAAAAACTTCCCCAGAGGAACTGAAAAAAATATTGGATAAGTCCGGGTATGACTCGGTTCAGCGGGTTAAAGTGACCCGGGGGGTGAGTCCGGCGCAGATCACCGCGATCGCTGAAAATATTGTGGATTTGGGTGGGGCACAGGGTGTCCAGGTGGATGGTGAGACGACTCGGGAATATCGCTACGGAGACCTCGCGGCCCATGTTTTGGGCTACACGGGAGAATTGACGGATGAGCAGTACGAAAAACTAAAATCGAAGGGTTATCGACTGGGGGATGTGATCGGGAAGATGGGTATTGAGGCAAGCTATGAGGAGCAACTGCGCGGCGAGGGCGGCGGGCAGCAGATGGTGGTAGATGCTTCGGGGAATCCTGTGCAGATTTTGAAAGACAAGCCCAGTCGCACGGGGAAGGATTTGACTTTAACGTTAGACTTAGATCTGCAAAAAGCGGCGACGGATGCGCTGGGTGGGATGACGGGTTCTGTTGTGGCGATCGATCCTAGGAATGGCGCGGTTTTGGCGATGGTGAGTAACCCTGGCTTTGACCCAAATATTTTTGCAAAGCGGCTCAGCCCGGAAGTGTGGGCTAGGCTTCAGGCTTTGAACGATCCATTTTTAAATCGTAATCTCCAGACTTTCCCACCAGCGAGCACTTTTAAAATTATTACGACGGCGGCGGCGATCGAAAGTGGAAAGTTCACGGGAGATGAGGTGTATCAGACCTATCCGTCTTTGACGATCGCTGGGACGACCTTTGGGGAATGGAACCATGCGGGATTTGGGCCGTTGGGTTTTCCGGGGGCGATGGCCCACAGTAGTGATACTTTTTTCTATCAGGTGGCGCAGAAAATGGGCGGTGATCCAATTATTGATTGGAGTCGGCGATTTGGGTTGGGCGCTTTGACGGGGATTGATTTGATTGATGAGGTTGATCCAGGGTTAGTGCCTGACGCGGCTTGGAAATTAAAAAATGAAAAAATAGAATGGTCAATTGGAGATGCGGTCAATATGTCTATTGGGCAGGGTGCTTTATTAACCAGCCCATTGCAGGTGGCGGTGATGTTTTCGGTGGCGGCAAATGGGGGTTATCGTGTGAAGCCGCATTTGCTGAAAGATAATGAAGAGTCTCGGAATTGGCGCGAAGATCTAAAAATGAAACCCAGTACGATCGCCATTATTAATGAAGGATTGCGGGGCGTGATTGAGTATGGAACGGCGACTGCGCTGAATGGCGGGGCGGTGACGATTGCAGGCAAGAGCGGGACTTCGGAGGATTTGGGAGATGGATCGAACACTTGGTTTGGGGCTTTTGGTCCGGTTCAGAAACCTGAGATTGTAGTGGTCGCTTTTGGGGAACGCACGGGCGGCGGCGGTGGATCATTAATGGGACCGAAAGTGAAGCAGGTGATTGATGCCTATTTTGCATTGAAAAATGCCCCGAAGGATGCCTTAGACAAGAAGCTGCGCGCAGAAAATAAACTCAAAGAAAACCCCGCCGCTGAGGTTGAAGCGCCAGCCCCTCCTCAATGAACCCTTCTTTAAATCGCGATCATCCTTCTAGGAAGATTGGTTTTGTTGTTGCCTCACCCCTGACGCAATACCTGCATGAGCCATTGGTTAACCTCCGTATCATCTTCAGTTTGGCTGCGGCGGAGTGCTTCGACAATGATGCTCATCTGCAATCCCGGTAGCACCTGCGAAACCTGGATTTGACGACTACCCAAATCTGACATCCCAAAGGCCAAAATCGTCATTCCCAACACGTCCACAATCCAATATTCCTGAACATTCAACCGCTCATAGAGCAGCCGTTTTCGCCCTAGATCGTCATTCAGACTCGTCGAAGCTACTTCGATCATCAGAGTAGGGGTTCCGTAAAGGTCTACATCGCCGATCGCCGTAGTCTTTGGCGGCATGGGATCTGGAATATCGTCGCCGATGTAGAACGCCATATCGGGCTGACATTCCTTTTCGCCTTCTCTGTGAAAACTGCTATTGGTAAAGCCTTTGACCCGGATATTGTTGACAATGGCGTATAAGCTAACCACTTGAGAGATTAATGTGTTGTCTTGACCATGACCTAATCCAACGCCCATCGTTTCAATCCTCATCCAGCCCGAATCATAATAACAGCGAGTCTTTTCTATTTCCGAATGCTCAGAGGCGATCAAAAATTCTTCCCAGGTCGCCCTGACCCAGGTGTCGGTTACAACCGTCGATCGATCGCTCAGCATAGTCACCATGTTAGGCTCACTCTCATAGATCCTGTCTCAGTTTAGTATAATCAAACTTCAACTTGCAAAAGAATTATGCTGCAATTATCTCAAATCGCTATTTTCCCGATTAAATCCCTCGATCGCAAGCTTCTTCAGTCTTCCGAACTGCTTGAGAGTGGCGCACTGAAGGGCGAT
>JANMIS010000298.1:0-3283 GCA_031375925.1 Synechococcales cyanobacterium OTE_70_concoct_197_sub | reverse complement strand
GCAAGAGTTGAGACCAGCCGCGAACTCGTAACGAGTCATTGCACGGTTGCCGCGATAGGTCTTGTCAGGGTAGCCCGCGATACAGCCATAGCGCTCGACCAAAGACTGAAGCGCTTGGAATGCCCAGTCAGTCGGCTTGACATCAGACAATTGAGAAACCGAAGTCACTGCATTCTGGGAAGAAGACTCTTGCATCAAGTCAGCAACCGAAACCTCTGCCTTTGCAGGAGCCGCAGCGAGAACGATCGAAGCAGCCAACAAAACCGGAGCAACCAGCAACGCTTTAAAAGATTGAATAGCCATGTTCACTACCTAAAAATTACACACCAGTTTACGAAAGCTATAGGAATACACCCAAGCCCATGAAATATACCACAAGTTACCGAGAGTCACGGAGTTCAGGGCGATACATTCCACATCTATTTCTGACACCTGTAGAATAGCCAGAAATCTATACCTCAGGATGTCTTCCCGACTACAGAGAAGCCGTTCACCACCAGTGAAGGAGTCCAACAAGATCCACTCCATTCCCCGTCATTACCGAGTTTCACCTGATCTTTTAGGGTTTGATAGACATTGCCCGAGATCATCGTATCTTTGACGCGACCGACGATTTCCCCTTTGTGAATGCGATAGCCCAAGTCCACATTGACTGACAAATCTCCCGAAATCCCCGGCCCACCACCCAATACCTGGTCCAAAATCAACCCATCATCGATCGACTTCACCAAGTCATCAAAGCTCTCATCACCCGAAGCCACAATAAAGTTAAACAACCCCGGCATCGGATTGCTACCCAGATTTCTAAAACCATTCCCGGTCGTCGAGAGTTCCAACGACTTCGCCGTCTTCCGATCGAGGAAAAACTGCTTCAGCCGTCCCCCCTCAATAAAATTCAACGCCTTCGTCTCAATCCCCTCATCATCAAACGGACAGCCATAAGGCCCAGACAACGGATCTTGGCTCAACCAAAGATTAGACGCTAGCACCGCCTCTCCGGCCCGATCGTTCCAAGGCGAAGCCCCCTCCAACACCTGTTTCCCATTCAGCGCCGCCTGCAACGTTCCCCATAGCAAATCCGCCGCCTTAGCCGTCAGCAACACAGGAATTCGGCCATTAGGTGCAGGGCTATTACGCTGTGCCCAATCCAAGCGCTGCAAAATCGGCGCAACGATCGCTTTGGGATCCAAAACCGCATCCCGAGTCGCCTGCCCATCATAAATCGTCAAAAAGTCATCCCCCTTCACCAACGATGCTTCAAGATAGCCACTAATCGTCGTGTCTTGGTAGCTAAAGTCCAGCCCACGAGAATTTACAATGCGCGTGGTCTCCACTTCACAGTCCCAGCCACCCCCACAGAGCACCTCGGGATACCGATCGCGGACAATCTCGATCGTCTCATTTCCCCACTCCAGAAGCTGATTCACTTCGACAGGATGGCCTGCATCAGGATATTTTTTCTGAGTTCCAGCTGTAAGTTCAGGATCTTCAGATTCATTGAGTTCGCTGAGTGTGATGGCCCGATCGACTAAGACTTGAGCTTCAACCGCACCATAAGCCACAATCAGGCCCGGACGACCGTTTTTCCAAATTCTCAATGCTGTACCGTCCGCTTGGGCACTTTCAAGCTGCTTAAGACGGTTTGCCTCAAAAGACACAGGACAAGACTGCGATCGCGATTGAAAGACTTCGGCCTCTTCGGCACCCGCACGTTTAGCGAGAGTCAGAAGCTGTTCAGCAAAAAGATCAGACATGGGGCGATCGGGACTTAGGGCAATCATCATCTTATGCCGAAGCGGGAGTTCTGCCGAATTAGCCGAACAAATCTGGTTTCCAGAAACCACAGAGTCATAGATTGCTGTAGCCAAAACACAACGAAGAAGAGCGCAATGTGTGTATTAGCACAGGGTACCTGCAAGTCTCTAATGGTTCAATCCCGATAGCCAATAGTCTAAATCTCCAACGCTCCCAAACGTAAAGAGTTGCTTACTCAATACATCCAGCGATTCTATTGAAAGCTGACCGATCGCGGCCATTGTCGTCTCAGGAATCGGCCCCAACTTCATGGACAATAAATCGAGAATGACCGATCGTTTACCCTGAAGTAAGCCAATCTCAACCCCTTGTTCCAGTCCTTGTTCCAGTCCTTGTTCTAGTCCTTGTTCTAGTCCTTGTTTCAGCCCTTCTTGTATGAAGGTGTTGTTGATGTTGTTCCAGTCTCGATAGGCTTTCAGCGTGTCTTGATAAACGTCTTGCTCCTTGGGAGACAAATTCGCAATCTCTGCGGCCTCAAAGAGTTCACTGAATATCTCGTCTTGGATTGAATTAGGCCGATCGTCCAACTGTGCCAGATTCTTGAGCAGAAACAACCATTTATCAACGTGGGTCTCTAACTGATCTACGGTCTTGGTAAATTTGGGCAGCTCGATGTAGATAAACTTCAGCTTGTCATAGAAAACGTTGCAGTCCTGGTCTTTCATCTCCACCGTGTGAATCATGACTTCGGAGTTTTTGTGCTCAGAAAAGACGAAATCCAAGATTCCTACGGCGTAGACAGGAGAAAGTTCAAAATCCCAGTCACCCTTGAGGGATTGTTCTTGAATGGGGAAGGTGGAATAGAAAACACTGCGATCTTTGAAAAAATTCTGCTTTGCTTTTTGAATTTCAACGATGAACCGATCGCCCTTCTCACTCAGGCAATAAATATCGAAGATGGCTTTGCGGTCGAGATTGCTAGTCCCCAGTTTCTCGCTATTTCTAAACGTCAAATCCTTGATTTGATGGTTTTCAGGAAGAAGGGTATTAAGAAAATCAATCAGCAAGGATTTATTGATTTCAGTACCAAAGATCCGTTTGAAACCAAAGTCCGTGAGGAGATCGACATATTTATCTGTCAAATAGAACCTCATGATACCCTCAGGAATTGTGACATTTTAAGTTTAACACCCTGAATCAAGACCGATCGCAGCCCCACAATCAGGGTTTTCACCTTTGGAATCCTAACCTTCAGTTTCCGCTGCCAACGCTTCAAGTTGCGCTTGCTGATCACGGGAAATACAGGTTTGAATAATATCGTCAATATCGCCTTGGAGTGCAGTATTCAAGGTGAAGTTTTGGTTCAAGCGATGATCGGTGACGCGGCTGTCTTTGTAGTTGTAGGTGCGGATTTTTTCAGAGCGGTCACCCGTGCCGACGAGGCTTTTTCTGGCAGAGGCAAACGCAGAGAAGTCTCTTGGGACTTGGGCTTCGCGGATCTGTTGCACGAGGTCTTCCTTGCGTTCGA
>JANMIS010000287.1:0-4346 GCA_031375925.1 Synechococcales cyanobacterium OTE_70_concoct_197_sub | reverse complement strand
TACGACGATACCCTACTTCGCGTGACGGACGTTTCCGGTTTGCCACCAACACCCTTCCTGATCCAATTGGACGACGAGGTGATGACGGTCAACTCAGTCAACCTTCTGGACCGTAGTCTCAGTGTCCTGCGCGGCGCCTATGGTACGCGCCCCAGAGATCATAAATCCAGCACGGTTGGGGCCTATGGCGTCCCGCTTTCGGCCGATGTTGCGGACAACCTCCTGCTGGTTGATCGTACCGACACGTTGCCATCGGCGCCATTCTTTCTCGACCATGGAATCGAGGTAATGCGAGTCGACGCCGTGGATCGAGTCAACAACACGCTGCTCGTAACGCGCGGAGCCATGGACTCGACGACGACGACTCACACCGTCCACTCGCCGCTAACCGATTCGTACCCCGTCCAATCGATGGCCGTTAACTTTCGAACGATTGGCACAGCCAACCTGAGTGCCATCAATGTTTCTATGTCGCTTCCGCTCAAGCAATCGATTGCTGCCGACGCCACGATCGTCCTGGTAACGAAAGTTCCTGAGTTTACTGCCCAAGGAGTCATAGGGAAATCGATCAAGATTGGCGCTGAGGAACTCTTCGTAACAGGCGTTAGTCTTCCCAATGGTAGTAATCCATTTGCCCAGGTCACGGTGACACGTGGCTATAACAAAACCACCCCAAGTGTACATTCGATGGGTGAATTGGTTGTGTTCTCCGGAATGGTGTACGCGACTACCGGATCATTGAACCCGCCGTTGGCCGATTCTCATATTCGAATCGGACACAATATCCTACAGTCAGCGGGCGTTACGAACCTCGCTCAATTGGGTTTCGATGCAGTGGATCCAGCAGACTACAATCGAAGTATCATAGAGTTTGAACCAAACCAAAATGCGGAGCTCAAAAATTCCGGAGTTGAGAATCCTGGCAACTTCCTAGCACCCTACGGAGTGCCCATCCAGGCAAGCTCCAGTGCATCGATCTCGATCAATGTCTCAGAATCAAATACCCTTCCCGCTGTGCCATTCATGTTTCGTGCCGGCGCAGAGACTTTTATCGCGACTGCCGTTGATAAAGTCCTCCACAACCTGACGGTAACACGCGCTGTCTACAATTCACAGCCAGTCGCACACCCAGTCGGTCAGCAGATAGCCAAGGGGACGCTCCTCTTGGTGGACAACGCAGACAGGTTGCCGAGCGCCCCATTCGTTGCGAGGCTCGCTGGCGAACTTGTCAACATTACCAATGTGGATACTGTCCACAATTTGGTCAGCATTGAACGCGCGATACTGCGGGACGCACCGACGACTCATAGAACGGGTGAAGCCTTCGTCTGGGGAAAAGAACCACTTTCGCCCGGATATCTATCTGTCCAAGCACAACTTCAGAATAACGTAAGCGTTTCCGATACACAGTTCGTCGTTGTCAGCAAGTCGGCCATCCTTGCTCAAACCGAAATCCGAATCCACAACGAGGAAATGTTAGTTAACTCCGTGACCTCAAACCAAAACGGAACCTACCTCCTCTCGGTCAAACGAGGCATCCAAGCGACTACCATCGAGTCCCACAAATCGAATACAAACGTTCTGGTCCTTTCCGCCTCAGCAGCCTTTCGTTTCATCGATAGCGACGGAGACTCCAATCGCCAAATCGATATTGGTGCCATCGAGGCAAAGATCTTCACGGTCAATACCACACAGGATTACCCCGACCTCAATCCCGGCGATGGTCAAGTGACAACACAAGTCGCCGGTGCAATCAGCTTGAGGGCTGCCATCATGGAAGCCAACGCACAACGCGGTCCGTCGACAGTCATCGTGCCCGACGGTACATACTCGCTATCGTCGGAACTCCCAATTTCGAGCGAAATCTACATCTCCGGACACTCGCCTACCGCCACCATCATCCAAGGAACAAACGCTCGCGCTTTCCAAGTCTCGCAATCAGGTGCGCTCCGAACGACCAACTTAACGATCAAGGGTTCCACCTCTGGAAACGGCGGCGCTATACTCGTCGCAAGCGGCAACGCGACTCTCGAGAATACAGTGATTACAGCAAGCAGCGCTGCGTCAGGCGGCGCCATCGCCGTACTCAACGGCAAACTCAATTTGGTTTCGTCCACGCTCTATGCCAACACCGCAAACACCTTTGGCGGCGCTATCTATAGCCAAAACGGAACCGTTTCGATTCAAAACTCGACCCTCTCCGGCAACTCCGCTAATAGTTCCGCCGGTGCGGTTTATTCCGATACGGCCTCAAATCTCAAAATTCTAAGCTCAACCATCGCCATGAACTCATCCAACGGTGTCGGAGGCATCCTGTCGCAAGGTACGGCCACCATGGTAAACACCTTGGTCGCCACGAATAGCACCAGCTCCAACCAGCCCTCTGACGTAGACGGTGGTTTCAATTCATCGGGAACCAACTTGATTGGAGCGATCCCTGCCACTTCCCTTGCGCTTAGCCAAACCGTCGATTCCGGGGATGGCACTATAACGATCAACGCTTCAACGACTTTACCCGCGATCCCATTTGCAATTCTGATCGACGCCGAGGTCATGCGAGTTACTGGGATCGCAGGCAATGTCCTTACCGTTCAACGAGCTCAAAACGGAACTCAAGCCGCAGCACATTATGGCTCCACCTCAATTCGAGTGGACGGGTTCTGGCAATCGAATGACCTAACCGGTTCAAGCTACTACCCGCTTGACCCTCAGATTCTGCCTCTAACTTTTGATCGTGGTCCGCTACCCGTACATCCGCTGTCACTCAATAGTCCTGCGGTGGACCATGGCAATGAATCGGAATTAGGCGGTGGCCAATCGGTAACCGCTGACTCGCTTCGATACGGCGAGATCATCATCAACCGATATGAATCGTTGCCAGAAGCCCCCTTTTCGGTAAAAGCCGGAACGGAAATACGACAAGTTATTCGAGTCGAGGGCAATCAATTAACCCTCTCTCAGCCATTCCAGTCGGAATATCTGTCGGGCACCGTGGTAACGATTTTGGCCGACCAACGGGGCGCACCCAGAGTCTTTAAATCCGTCGTTTCGGACAGTGGCGGCAATGCCGGGGGCGGCAATGGCGCTGGCAACTCCAGCAACGCAATTGACATTGGGGCATTCGAACTCACACCCGAAGTCAGCGTTACCATCAGCCCATCCAGCATATCGACACCCGAACCCAATTCGCGAACCGAGTACGAATCGAACGGCGGAACAACCACGACTTATGTCTTTACAATTACGCGTGCCGGCAATACCAGCGGTCAACTGTCCATCCGGTACGAGGTGACCGGTCGCGGCGACCACCCTGCCGATGAGTCCGACTTTGATGGCAGTCTCATGCCGCAGGGTACCGTGGACTTCGCGAATGGCGAAACATCCAAGACCGTATCCGTAGTCGTCAACGGCGACAACACTCTTGAATTCAATGAGCAGTTCAAACTAGAGTTGTTGGCACCAGAGGGAGTCTTCGTTCGTAAACGTGTCGCCCTTGGTACGATTATCGATGAGGACACCGCTACCTTTTCCGTGTCTCAGCCCTCCGTCGTCGAGGGAAAACCACTGCTATTTGCTGCGACCCTGCATGGCGCGATTCAGAGCGATATCTGGTTGGGTTGGACTACCGCCGATGGAACCGGCTCAGTCAATGACACCGACTACGCTGCGGGTAGTGGATACCTTCACTTCAATGGAAAGGACAATGAGCTAGTTGAGTTCGTAGTCCACTCCACCTCGGACAAGAAAGTCGAACCGGACGAATCCTTTAGCTCCATTCTGTCGTTCGGCTACAACTCGGAGCTGAACACCCGCATCACTTTGGCAAGTGGCACCGGAACAATCCTAAACAACGATTACCCCAACCAGCCCGACCCTGCCGCAACCTTTGATATCAGTTCCGTCGAATCAAGTGAAACCGACGGTCAACAGGTTTTCACAATCACACTTAATGGAACAGTAACGGACACTGTCACCGCAACACTCGATTTCGAATCCTTAACGGCAAAATCCAACAAGGATTTTACACCCCATGTAACCTCGCTCACCTTTTCAAGTCAGGAAAGGGTAAAAGTCATCGCGGTACCCATTGCAAATGATGGCCGCCGTAATCCGGATCGTGAATACGGGGTCCAACTCAACAATGTTCAAACCAATGGACAAAACATCGATGCGTCCGCCTACGGTGTCGGAAAGATCAAGAACAATGACGCAGGCTGGGCATACGACCAACCCAATGTTTGCACCCCTGCAAGCTCGGCGGGCGTTGGTACTGGAACCGGCTCAGGTAGCGGCAGCGGCTCAGGCTCCGGCTCCGGTAGCGGCTCAGGCAGCGGCAGCGGCAGCGG
>JANMIS010000274.1:0-1919 GCA_031375925.1 Synechococcales cyanobacterium OTE_70_concoct_197_sub | reverse complement strand
GTGACGGGATCGGCGGGAATCGTCTCAACAAACTGCGATCGCCAAACCAATGCAGCGACTCTCAGTTGGACTGATTGGTTCTGTTCTAGCAATAGTCCAGCATCACGTAAGACATTCAGTAAAGTGCCAATTAACTGGCTGTAGTCAGCATCAGAAATTGATTGGGATAGCCAGTCCCAGGCTTTGGGAGATTTGAGAAAACGTCCAATTTTGCTTTTTGCGCTGAGTTTGATACCACGATCGCGAGATCTCGTAGTCGCCGCCTGGGATGAACTGCTGGTGGCCCAGGTTGCTTCATGCAATAGCTCAAATTCGTCGAAGCACCAGGGTTCAGCGATCGACTGTCTCACGTCCTTCTTGAGCTGTTCTAGAGGAATAGGCTGTAGCCATTTGGCATCGATCGCGAGTTCTTTGCGGAGATGGTCGAGAATGGCTTTTGAGGCGGTAAGACGCTGTTTTGGTGAGGCTTGGCTGAGGATGGGATGTTTTTGCCAATGGCGATCGGTGGCGCAAATTTCCTCAAGGTCGAGATATTCGATCGCGAGTAGGCCGCTTTGTTCGAGGTTGGGTTGGACAATCCGCCAGCCTCGGCGCAAGTCTTCGTAGAGTCGGTATTCGATTAAGTCGCGGAATTTCTCGTCGGCACGGCGTTTTGCATTTTCAGTCAGAATTGTTTCTGGCTGCTGTTTGACCTGTTGGATATAGACCTCTGGCTCAAGCTGCATGGCTTGGAATACGGCCATGGCCAGTTCGCTGTGGGTTAAGGCTTGCTTATCGCGGAGGGCGCTGTTGAGGGCGATACGGAGGACGCTGGTTTGGACAAAATCGTTGAAGTGGCCTGCTTGGAGGGAGGCGTCTTGGCGATTGTCGGTGAAACTCAGGATTTTGGCGGCTTCGGAATTTTCGCCGAGGATCTCTTTGAGGCGGCTGACGGTGGATAGGCATAGCAATGTGGTGGCGGTGCTGCGGCCTTCACTGCTCAGGCGAGAGAGTTTGGTGAATTCGTTCTTTTTCTTGTCGTGGACAACGCCGCATTGTAGGCAGGTGAGGAATGGCTTCGGGATGAACCAAGCGGCGGTGCCTTGGAGGAGTGAGTTGGTAATGGTGCCATCGGGGAGGACTTGCAATCGGCGGGGAATGAAGTTGATGTAGTCTTTTTTGGGTTTACGGCCATCGCGTTTGGTTTCGGTGAACCAGGTGTCGGGGAGCCGATCGATGTCGCTATCTTCCCAGAGGTCGGGTTCGTTTAGGGTTAGGTAGCCTTCGTGAATATCGGCATCGGGTGGGGTGTTGAGGGCGGTGGGAAGGAGGGGTGAAAGGTGCTGGGTGTCTTGGTTGTAACGCACAACGTAATAGTCGTGGCCACATTCACGGCAGAATACGAGGGGATAAAGTAAGCGGTTGTCGGTGGTGGTGTATTGACCATCGAGGGTGAGTTCGCGTTTGGCGTGGGGTTCTATGGTGGCGTAGACGCTGCCGCCTTGGGAGATGAACTGGTGGAGGCGGAAGGCGAGTCCTTTGGTTTGGCTGCCCCAGATGAACATTTGCTTCAGAGCAGCAAGGCAGGTGGCTTTGGGGAGTTGGGTTTGCGTGGCGAGATGTTCGGCACCGTCTTCGAGGGCGATCGGCGATCTACGAATCAAATGCCCGTCTTCATCGTTGAGGCCGAAGTTCATTTCGATCCAGGCGGCGAGGGGATGGGTTTTGAAGGTTTCGGGGGTACGATCGATTTCGGCGGGTAAGCCTTGGGTGAGGCAGGTTTGGAGTTCGGCGATCGTGGGTTCTGGTCGGGTGATGGCGCGCTGAAGGGTTTCGTCGATCACGTTTTCGGGCTGGATGGTGACACCGAAGAGTTTGCTGGCGACGTCGGCGACGGTGCGGGTGCGATTGGTGCGATCGCCTTGGGTGGACATGGTGGC
>JANMIS010000272.1:0-4253 GCA_031375925.1 Synechococcales cyanobacterium OTE_70_concoct_197_sub | reverse complement strand
CTTCTTCAATAAAAAAGCGCAAAATTTGCTGCTGTTGCTCGGTCGCTTGCACAACGAATCTCCCAATGACTGATGAGTAGATGAAGATGAATCAATCCTGACTGAAAACGAATGAAAAGCTAAGCTGGATTAGGTGAAAACTAGATGCTGGAGGCTGAGATTTGTCTTCAGTATGCCCATAGCCATCAGAAACTACCGATAGGGGTATTCTCCCAGAAAGTGGCTATTCCTTTAGCTCTAAATTTTATATTTTCTCGATTTTAAAAGGGCTTTGCTAGGCTCCAGGTCGTCGCCAGGAAAACAGCCACGGGGACGATCGCCAAAATTCCCTGCAAGAGGTTACCCAAAACAGACCCAACGACGATCCCCACTCCGGCTTTCACGGACTGGTTTAGATCTTTGCAATGGATGTATTCCCCGACGATCGCGCCCACCAAGGGTCCCACAATCAGCCCAAGCAACGGCCCACCTACAGGCAACGCTGGAATCAGCCCGAAGAATCCCGCAAACATGCCCACCACTGCGCCAATCTGTCCGGAGTTACTCGCACCTGCTTGCTTGGCTCCTAAGTAGCCCGCCAAAAAATCAATCGCAAACCCAAATATAAAAATCACGACTGCACAGCCGATCGGCCAAGCAAGGAGCGGAAAATTGTGAATCGCAAAGCCCCAGCCCACGATCGCCGCTAAAATAAGGCTAGTTCCCGGAAGTCCGGGGATGAAGGCTCCGATAATTCCTAAGACCATTACGGCGACAAGACACCAATACAGAATCATCATGGGGTCGGGGAGTGTAAGTTTTAGTCAGACTTAATATAGCAGTCATGGCTTTGAGATGGGTGGTGCGGGTTTCATACTTTTTTATCTGGGGGTGGTGATGTTTCCTATTTTTTATAGTGATGCGTTTTTGCGACATGACACGGGTAATGGTCATCCAGAATGTGCGCAGCGGCTGGTTGCGATTAAGGCGGCGTTGGAGGCTTCGAGTTTTTCAGAAACATTGGAGTGGCGATCGCCGACACCTATGGACGATCGTTCAATGACGGAAATTCTTCTAAAAGTGCATTCAGCGAAATATTTGTCGCGCCTAGTCGCTTGCTCAGCTATGGGGCGCAGTGAATTTGAATCGACGGTGCTTTGTAAAGATAGTGAGACGGTGGCACGGCTGGCAGTCAGTGCTTGGCTAGATGGGATGGAGACGGTGCTGCAATGCGATCGGCCTGTGTTTGTATTGGCGCGTCCGCCGGGGCATCATGCGTTGCCGGATGAGGCGATGGGGTTTTGTTTGTTTGCGAATGCGGCGATCGCGGCGATTGAGGCGGTGGAGCGGTTTGGGTTGACACGAGTGGCGATTTTAGATTGGGATGTGCATCACGGAAATGGCACGGAGGCGATCGTCAGACAGCATCCCAATATTCATTACTGCTCATTGCATCAGTTTCCGGCTTATCCCATGACGGGTTCTAAAGCGGGATTATTTGGCAATATTTTGAATATTCCGCTCAGCCCTGGCAGTACTTCGGAGGACTATGATCTGGCCTTTGAATCGCAGGTTTTGCCTTGGCTACGATCGTTGTCACCAGAGTTATTAATTGTGAGTGCAGGCTATGATGCCATGGAGGTGGATCCCTTAGCCCGCATGAGTTTAACTGCGGCGGATTATGGGCGGTTTACGCAGTGGTGTTTGGATGTGACGCCAAGGATTTTGTTTGGGTTAGAAGGTGGATATGATTTGGAGGGATTAGCTGCTGCGGTGGTGGAGACCGTTGGGGCTTGTATTAACGACGAATAAACTTCACATTTGCATAGGTTTCAATCCTGTTGAGGTAGGGAATGGCACGATCGTAAGAAACTCAGGCTTACGATGGTTGTTCCCTACCTGAAGCGTTGACTCTAATGATGCAATTTATTAAAAACCCCATTGTTCTGATGGCGGGTTTAGCATTGGGCACTATAGTAGCTAGCCTAATGCTTACTCCTCAAGCACAAGCTAATACTTCTAAACTTCGTCAGGCTGCCCCGATCGCTGTCCCCAGTGATCCCAACGAAAATCCTACCTGCTACATTCAGCTCCCCGGTCAATCCCGTCAAACCTTAGATAGCATTTGCGGCACCAATGATCCGAAGACCGATCGTAAACGTGATCGCAACGAACTCGATCGAGATGGCCTTCCCTTTGTTCTTAAAGAGAATTTTCGACTGACCCAAGAAGCCATGAAAAAACTACAGGAAGCCAATGCTCGCATGGAGCGAGAAATGCCTGTTTCGGACAATGTGCTGCGACTTCGGGCTGAACAGCAGAAGCTTTCTGAGCAATACATGAACGCTAAAAACTCCCAAGAGCGCGATCGGTTACGTCAACAGCTTGAGCAAAACAACCGCCAACTGCAAGCCGACCCAAGCCTCCAAAAATCCTACGAAATGATGCAAAAGCTCTACCAATCAAACCGGAACCGTGGCTTTAGTTTTTAAACATTGGATTTCAAACTGCCATTCCCTCAGTGATTGCTTAAACCCCAGTCACTGAGGGATAATGAGAGATTCCTATCGCTCTAAGTTCATGACGACTTTACTGACTAAGCTCCAAACCGAACTTCCAAACCTAGAGTGCATTACCGAAGCCGCTCAAGTGCTGAAATTGTCGCAAGACTATAATCACTTTAGTCCCATTTTGCAGCCAATTTTTGCTGACAAACGGGCGATCGGCGTTGTCCGTCCCATCAATGAAACCGAAGTCCTCGCCATTGCCAAATTTTGTGTCACCCATCAAGTTCCGTTGACCGTACGCGGTGCGGGAACGGGAAACTATGGCCAGTGCGTCCCCTTAACAGGTGGCTTAGTCATTGACATGACGCGCATGAATGCATTGCTCTGGCAAAAACCGGGAATCGCCTGCGTCGAATCTGGAATTAAACTCGCTGCGATCGATCGCCTCACAAAACCCAACGGCTGGGAAATCCGCATGGCTCCCTCGACCTATCGCACGGCCACGATCGGGGGCTTTATTGGTGGTGGCAGTGGAGGAATGGGTTCAATTACCTATGGACAACTGCGCGATCGGGGCAACCTGCGATCGGTGCGCGTCGTCACTTTAGAAGACGAACCCCAAGTCTTAGAACTGCGGGGAGAGGCCGTATATCAAGTGGCTCATGCCTACGGGACTAACGGCATCATTACAGCACTGGAAATTCCGCTTGCCCCATCCTATGACTGGGCTGAGGCGATCGTCACCTTTCCTGAATTCATGCAGGCGGCGCGATTTGGTCAAGCGTTAGGTGATGCAGATGGCATTGTGAAAAAACTTACTACAGTGTTTGCTGATCCAATTCCTCAGTATTTTACTGCTGTTCGATCGGTGATTCCAGAAGGACTGAGCGCAGCATTCGTGATGGTATCTGAAGACTGTTTAGAACCATTTCAAGAACTCGTAACAGAAATGGGAGGGACAATAGCGCAATGTAAAACGACGATCGAAGCGAGTAAAGGCACTCCGCTTTACGAATATACTTGGAACCATACCACCCTCCACGCCCGTGCTGTAGATTCCAACTTGACTTATTTGCAAACACTATTGCCTGGAGATCAGAATTTAAACTTAGTTGAACATTTTTATAAGTACTTCGCGGATGAGGTGCTAATGCATTTGGAATTTTTGCGAGTGAATGGGCGATCGACGCCCGCAGCGTTGCAATTAGTGCGCTATTCGACACCAGAACGATTACAGGAAATTATTAATTACCATGAGGCCAAGGGCGCGCTGATTTTTAATCCCCATGCTTACACCATTGAAGAGGGCGGAATGAAGCAAGTTGATTTGGCCCAATTGAATTTTAAAAAACAAGTCGATCCCTATGGACTATTAAATCCTGGAAAGATGAAAGGCTGGTCGCTATAAACCTGAAATTCATTGTCCCCCGATCATTCTCCGATCGGAATCTGCGGTCGAAACCACCGCACCGCCACCGATCGGCCTCTAAAACACTGCCCGCTATTTGCCTGCTATCCATTACCTAAACCTGTCTATCTATACCCAGGCTAGCCACTAACCATAAATTAGAAAACCCTCCGAGAATTTTGCTCAGAGGGTTTTCTAATTTATGGACGAGACAAGACTCGAACTTGTGACCCCTTCCGTGTGAAGGAATACGGATACGCCCAAAACCCTTGATATATAAGGGTTTTCACGGTTGTTAGAACTGGTATACCAGAATCATACCACTCGCTTTCCCGTCAGAACTTGCGCCGCCGTTAGGT
>JANMIS010000258.1:0-6502 GCA_031375925.1 Synechococcales cyanobacterium OTE_70_concoct_197_sub | reverse complement strand
ATCCGATCAGCTGTTGCTGTGAGGGTAATAGTATTCAACCCAGCGGTTGGACGGACAATAACACCATCAAGCATATTCCAGATGATAGTGGCTCCGCCGTTTTGCCAGACAATATTGTCATTGCCACCAGTGGTGCCTGCGACATTGCCGATCGCCGCGACAGTCCAGCCTGTTGGAACAGACCGATCAGAGAGAGAATACTTAGCTGTAATACCCGCTAGGTCACGAGCGCCACTCATCGTCCAGGTGACAACCTCTTGAGTTCGGCTGTTCAACCAGAGCACTTCACGGGTTGCGGCAGCTTGGTTAAATTCGCCATCCCCCAAAGCCTTCCAAGCATTATTAGCGCCCACATTCAGACCCACCTGAACGGCAGTCGTCACAGTGCTGCCACCAGCCGTTGCTGAAAGGGTCCAAGTTGCAGTCAATCCAGTAATTGCGTTGCGCCAGAAGATTCCAGGTGCATCACTCGCCCCAATTTTGTTGGATGCAAATTCGAGAGACCAGCCATCAGATGACTTAGGCTCGATCGCTCCACCTGTTGCAGTTGTTACGATCGCAGCAGGGCCACGGTATGCAAACTCACGAGTCGTGTTTGTGCGTGCAGCACCAAACAGAACTGCAACTGCACCCGTCGCATTATTGGTAAATAGGAAATCTTTCGTACCATCTTTGTCCACATCCACCTGTGCAGAAACTAAATTCCAACTAGGAGAACCTGGGTAAGGCGTTGAGCTGGCATTAGATGTCAACAGAGGGGTATCGCCCGTCAAGCCCTCATTGGCGATCGAGTTATAAATGCTTCCAGTAAATGCAAAGCTGACTTGTCCTTTGGTTGGATCGTAGAATACCAAGTCAAGGGGAGTCGTGGTAGAAGCTGTTGCTTGCGAGAGGTCGATCGAGTCCCGAGTGCCGGACAAGGAGGCACTACCATCTCCAAGACCATACTCGACCCAGTAACCGTCAGGTCGATATTGTGATCCTTGCTGATAGGACGGATCGTTCGCTAAGTCATTCCAGACTCCGCCAGTCGTGAACTGTGCGTAGGGTTCACCATCCGCACTACGAGATTCACCGTCTAAAACGAAATTATTAGGCTCTCCCGCATCCCAATTAGCGTACTTAATGTCAGCTGATGTATTGCTACCTGCGTTAGTAGTCGCATTAGCCGCATTACCGAACCAGAAGGACTTACCTGCCTCAGGACCACCAACCCAAGTCCATTTACGGAGAGTAGCAGTGTCGGCTTGGCCGCCAATCCAGCCTCGGCTATCAAAAGAATCCGTCAAAAAGTCATTTTCTGCTTGAGTTGTAATCGTGGCGAGATAACCGCTTAAGCCAAGGAAAGTACTGCCTGTTGCGGCTGAATTAGCGTCACTCCATTTTGTCAGGTTTCCGTTAGGATCTCCAGAGGTTATGAACTCATAGTAGTTACCGTTGGCCGATCGGTAGACAGGCTTACCCAAGTTAGCAGTGACCTTAACGGTTCCAGTCGCACCAGAGATAGCCACACTGCGCAATGCCGCCTGAAAATCAGAAGCAGTAGCTGTCAGACCCACAGTATTGTCAGACAGACGCAGCAGTTGTGTTTCAGAATTGTAGCTGAAAGTGATGTTGCCGACCGTCCCATTCCCATCCGTGTCAAGAGTACCACCTGAAACAAAGCTCAAGGATGCTTGTGGACCTCCGGATTCGATGCGGACCTGCAAGCCTTGAATTTTAACGGCGGGGTCACTACTCGTTACCGTAGCGTTCTGAGCGAATTGGGTGAAACTAGAGGCAGCATAGGTTCCCGTTGGGGTACCTAAATCTAAGGCCAGAGTTGTATTAGGCGGCAATGCAGTCGTCAGAGCAGTTTGTGAAGTCATAAAATCCTATTTCCCAACCATAAATTTTTTCAAGCCAGTGAATCGAGCATCCCCAATACATCGATCGCCCCTACAAAACAGGGCGCAAGATGCAGTCATACTCAAGACCTCATCAATCCTACAAGAAATCACCTAAGTAATTCCACATAATGTAAGCATCATCATGCTAGAGAGTGATATACAGGTGTGAATAATGAAGTCTTCAAGTGGATGAGCAAAACCATTGATTACGCGTAGCTATGAATATTAAGCAATACCACTGAAAGAATCGGGTCATTCTTCATCAAAGTTTCATGCGAGAGATGTCATAAAGAAGACTTAGAGGAATATTTACTGAGGTCTATTTCTTTAAATTGGCCAGAGGACCCAATTTAGTCACCTGACATCACTAATTCGTACTAACGGGCTGAAAAGTAGCGTTAGTCCCTAAAGACCACAAAAAAAGTGGGGACCATAACGGCTGCCCACTCTGTGACGAATTCGCATCCACTCTGTAAGGTTTGTATAAGTAACCTTATAGAATCTTGTCCTAAGTTTACATCTGTTTACACGAACTGGGAAGGGGGGTAATCCGCCGATCGAAAGAACAGGAGAATATCGGAAACCTTGAGGACCGATCGATCGTCCTTATGTCCGGGTGTCCCCAGTTGGAGCACCCTGAGTTGAGAAAACTGGGGCCAAAGGTCTGGGTGCAAAATCCGATCGCTCAATTGACGGTTCTCGCGCTCTAATAGGTTGGAGTGTAAATGATTTTATAGGCTGGGGGCTGAATTGAGCGGATTGCTTGCAGTCGCCGTGAATGGCTAAGTAGATACGTTTTTCTGTTGTGGATCCTGTAGTGCAATTGACGATCGAACCCCCGGAGAGTCTTGTTTTATGAGTCGGATGAATGCAGCTTGGTCGAATGAGCCTCAGTGGGTTGAGGCGGTTCCTGCCATTTTTAAGGAGCCAATGACGATCGCCTTCGGGGGCGCGATTTTGGCCCATGCGATTTTTTTCTTGGGGTTGCCCGTAGTGGCAGGATCTGAAAAGCAGCCCGATGTTCAGCCTGTGGCGACCACGTTTTTAACTGATCAAGAAAAGTCACAGATTCCACCCGACTTATCCCAAAGTCAGTTTTCGACCGGATCGCTGTTGCCAGGGAGTAACAGTGGCTTGACGATGCCACCGATTCCAGCACTTCCTTCTACCACGGGAACCATTGGTACCATTGGCACTTTTCCTGGAAGCGGATTTGGTTTTGGGCAGCCCAGCGAACCGATATTTCCCAGTAGCGGCTCGACAAGCGCGACGAATTCAAGCAATAGCGACTACAACGTTCGACTAGAAATTGCGAAAAAACAGGAAGAGGCTCGTAGAGAACAGCTCAAGAAAATTGAGATCGCCCAAAAACAAGCCACTGAGAAGGCAGAAGACCAAAAGCGAGCGGAAACGCCTCCCGGTCCGTTGCCTGCCGTCGGTGCGATGCCTCCAGGAACACCCTCAGGCGAACCCGCTAAACCCGCCGAAGCCCCCACAACTCCCGCACAACAACCCGTTAGGGTCAGTGATAAAACGCTAATTGATAAAGACCCTGCCCGCTATGCATTTGTTGCAGCCAATACGGGTCCGAGTCTTGGGGTGAAGCTCAGTGAAGCGATCGGGAACTGGTATAGACGCGATCCGAAGACAGAAGAAATTTACGTGAAAAGTGATGGAAAACAACAGTTGAAACCGTTTCCAGTGGATACCAAAACTGGAACCATTCCATATCCTAGGCAAATTGGGAAGCAGGATATTGCCGTCATTCCTGGCTATGCAGAAAAAGTGAAGGCGGGTTCGGCAAGAGAACGGTTACAGGCTTATGGGACGGCGATCGTGGGCATTGCCATCAATGGCCACGGTAAGTTTTTGATTGAACCTAGCATCATTCAGAGTACGGGTCATAAGATTTTGGATGACTATGCGATCGAATACGTCAAATCACGAATGTTCCCAGTTACAGCCAAAGATGAGTTCTACTTCATGATCATTCCGATCGACCCACCCACTGCTCAGCAAGCCACTTCATAGAGAGCCACTTCATAGAGTATGATGCGGCCATCGTTTTATCCAAACCGATCGTGACTGAATCTCGTCCCTCCGCTTCAGCTTCTCACCTGAACCGCGCGCGTGCAAGCTTGCGGCAGACTGTTGTGAGCTATTCGCAGCATTTACGATCGGCCAAAAAACGAATGCCCAACCCGCGCCTTGAAGCCGAACTCGAAGCCGAACTTGCACAACTCACCACCACCCTCGCAAAAATCGACGGGAACGTGGTGAGGTTAGCCGTGTTTGGGTTAGTGAGTCGTGGGAAATCAGCGGTGATTAATGCACTCTTGGGGGAAGATTTATTAGAAACAGGGCCGATTAATGGCATTACCCAAAAGCCCAGAGTGATTCAATGGCAACCTGGAATCATGGACAACAGCGCGATCGTTACCACTAACGTTGCTGCTGCACAAATTGAATTGATCGATACACCGGGACTCGATGAAATTGATGGCCAAGCTAGAGCAGAGATGGCGAGAGATGTGGCAGCCCGATCGGATTTGATTTTGTTTGTGGTATCTGGCGATCTGACGCGAACTGAATTTAAAGCTCTGTGTGAATTACGATCGGCGCAAAAGCCTTTGATTTTGGTGTTTAACAAAATTGATTTATACCCCGATCGGCAGCGCAATGAGATTTATGAAAGTCTGGCGAATTTGGAAAGTTTTATTGGGGAAGGAAATGCGTTGCGGCAAATGCTGTCGAGAGATGAGATTGTTTTGATCGCTGCAAACCCAACGCCCATGAAGGTTCGGGTTGAACGACCTGATGGAACGACTAGCTTTGAATGGGAAAAAATGCCGCCGCAGATTGATGAATTAAAGGCGAAAATTTTAACGATTTTGAATCAAGAGGGCCGATCGCTTTTGGCTTTGAATGCCTTAACTCAAGCCCGATCGGCAGAAGAACGGATGGTGGAAAACATTGTTGCGGCCAGGTCGGCTGAAGCAGAGGCGTTGATTTGGAAATTTGTGCGAATTAAATCGATCGCAGTAGCTGCGAATCCTATTCCGGGACTGGACTGGATTGGCGGAACCGTATCGGATTTATTAATGATTCGGGCATTGGCAGAATTATATGGATTTCCATTGACGCGCTATGAAGCAGGAAGGCTGTTAACTGCGATCGTCGGGAGTTCCCTCGGAATGTTAGTGGGTGAAGTGGCGAGTAGCATTGTGCTGAGTGCAGGGAAGGCCGTGAGTGCGATCACGCGTGATGGCCCCAGCCTTGGGGCCTATGCAGGCGTGGCGGCTGTGCAGGCTGGAGTTGCTGGCTATGGGGCTTATGCGGTGGGTAGAGCCGCGCAGGTGTATTTGGAACGGGGTTGTACGTGGGGTCATCAAGGGGCAAATACGGTGATTCAGGAAGTGTTGAATCAGATTGAACCCAATACGATTTTGTGGCGAATTCGCAGTGAGCTATTTTAGGCATTTAAATTTAGGCATTTAAATTTAGGCATTCAAACTAGGCCGATCGTCTCCAGAACCTGAGCAATCGCAGCCGTGCGAGTCTGCACCCCTAGACGACGGTACAGATTCTCGACATGTTTGCGGACGGTCGCTTCTGTACAGCCTAGCTCTTGAGCGATCGAGGCGAGTTCTTTACCTTTAATAATCAAATGCATCACTTCCACTTGGCGCGGCGTCAGTCCTAGGGTTTGGAGACATTTTTGGATACAGGGTTCCCGATCGTCTACGGGCGACGGCAGACGGTCATCCCTGGACGAGACTTCGGGTTCGTATTTAGAATGACTCAGCAAACTCTCTAGAATAATAGCTTGATCAACAATTTGTTGAAGGGCATCATGCATCATTCGTAGCGTTGCAATTTCAGTTTCATTAAACGCCCCACGACTTCTCAATATCAAAATAGGGACTTGAAAGGAAAGGCTCTGAGCGTCACCTAAAGAAATATCAATCATCATCAAAACCCCATTTGGGAATTGGTAATGATGGGCAATAGTATGACACCAATCACGCCAAGCTTTGTCTAGGGTCAAATCTTGCTGCTGTCGCAACTGGGATGACAGGGTGCTGTGAAGGGTTCGATCGTTTTGATCCCACCGATCCCATTGCCAAATACCCGTCGGACAAGGCTGCTCTGGAATTGAGAAAGGAACACATTCATTCAAAGGAAGAATCCAAGCTTGGGGAGCCTGCAACAAAACAACTTGCTCCCAATGTAAAAACGCCTGTAACTCTACCAAAAGATTGTACTGACACATTAAGGGCGATCGGCCAGAACAGAGACGATTCAGAAACCCCAGCTTGTCATCTAATGCCGACTTAGAAGTTATGCCCATCTGAAAATTCTCCTTTTATAAGATAAAACGCTAAACCCAACGGTCCACTCGTCAAAGTAGATAAACGTTACAGGTTTAAATGTTGTGCAGGAATTAAAAGAAATTTGTTAAATAAATCAGGCTTTAAATCATTCAGCAGAAAAGTAATAAGGATTTCAACGCTTTTGCATCACATACGTTAAACAGCGTATTGATATCTTTCAAAAATTTATGCTCTTATAAAACCATCATACTTCCATTTTTTACTGTTGTTGCAAATCTA
>JANMIS010000257.1:0-1486 GCA_031375925.1 Synechococcales cyanobacterium OTE_70_concoct_197_sub | reverse complement strand
GATCTAGGTTTTACCTCACGAACGGGAAAAGGTCGTCACCAAGTTTGGAATCATCCGCTGTTGATTAAGCCGATCGTCATTTCTGCTAAAGATGGTGCTGATGTCCCTGGCTACTTGGAAAAAGATCTGAAGGATGCAATTGAGAAACTCAACGAGGAGAAAGATTCATGAAAACAAACTACAGCATGATTATTCAGTGGTCAGACGTTGACCAGATTTTCGTCGTAACAATTCCCGAATTTGCCGATCGTCTTAGAATGCCTTGTACTCATGGAGATACCCATGAAGACGCCGCTCAAGCTGGGCTAGAACTGATCGAAACATTCTTAGAGATTTGGGAAGAAGAAGGAAAATCCATCCCAGAACCAAGAGCCTTAGTCACAGCATAATGACCGACTTCCTTTTCAGCGTGTAGTCATTATTCTAACCATTCTCAACTCCAGTCCCCCCAGAATTGGGGGTTAGGGGGCCGATCTCCCCTCGTCCTCGCCAAAAATCTCATCTAAATCCCGTCGCCCGTCCACAATCCGCACAATCTCGACCTTCCCTATTCCAACCCGATAAAAAATCACAAATCTCTTCACTGGAAGGCTTCGTAAATCAGGTAATACCTCATCACGACTACGCCCAGAATTTGGAAACTGTTCCAGCAATCCCAACTTTTTCCGAATCGCATCAGCCCGATCGTCTGCCATCTTCAGCTTCCCAAACTCCACCGACCCACGCCAAATATCACGCAAATCTTGTTTCGCTTGCGCCGTTAAAGTCACCTCATACTTCATGCCGAAATCCCCAACTCCCGCCGCCCATCGCGCTTAATTTCCTCGAAAAAATCATCCAACGATTCTTCTGTATACGTTGTACAATCTCCAGCTTCGAGCTGATCAATCCCCACCTGAAGATCCCTGCGTAGCGCCACCAGCTTCATTTCTCGAATCTCCGCTTCCATCGCCTGACAACGATTCAAAAGCTCCTGAAACGCACTCGCATCCTGTACCACCACCGCAGCCTTCCCATTCACCGTCAACACGATCGGCGATCGACTATCCCGCACCTGGTCTACATAATTGCTGGCATTTCGCTTGAAATCACTCAAAGAATGAATATTATCCAGACTAATCATAATTACACCAAATTAAGCCCTAAATTTAGAGCTTAATTATAATCTTTATCCTAATCTTCAACAACTCCAGTCCCAGATCTTCGCGGGCTAAACGGAGCCGTAGTTCACGTCCGTAAGGACTAGCCCAAACCCCACCGGACTTCGACTCCGCTCAGTCCTCAATTCTCCGATCGCATCGCCACCACCCAATCCCCATCCTTTGCCGCAATCTCCCGCCCAGACCGATCGCCCAACTTCTCCAACGCCATCAACGCCGCATACTTCAAATCCCAAGTCCGCGTCTCCAATACCTTTAACAACTCCGGAATCGCCCGCACATCCCCAATCTCGCCAAGGGCGATCGCCGCCGCCGCCCGAGACTTC
>JANMIS010000243.1:0-4308 GCA_031375925.1 Synechococcales cyanobacterium OTE_70_concoct_197_sub | reverse complement strand
CAAGCCCGATCGGAGGCTTCTAGAACAAGTTTGAAAACGGGTCTAAGCAGTTTATTGCTGTCGATCGCGTTTAGCTTGATCTCTTGGCTAGGTTTGTCAGAAATGGGCATTTTTAGTAAGCGATAAGGCTGAATTGAGGTGCAACCGTTCGGGTTAGTGTGCGATCGAGTGGAAGAGAGGAGTCAGGCCTGGGAACTATAACCCTAGGTTTGGCTCCTTTTTTCGGGGTTTGCTTTCCTGCGCTTTTTACACTCAAGTTCACAACGCTAGACACCCAATGTTTTCAATTTATATTCTCACGTTTAATGAAGAACTCGATATTGCGCCTTGCATTGATTCAGTACTGCAAAGTGCAAGACGATCGAAGTTTGATACCCGTGATTTAGATATTGTGGTGATTGATTCTTATAGTAAAGATAGGACTTGCGAGATTGCAAATCAATACAGTGACGAATATCCTGTACGTGTGATTTCTCATCGCTTCGAGAGTCATGGTAAGCAACGGACTTGGATGATTCAAGAAGTCAAGACGCGCTATGACTGGGCGTACATTTTGGAAGCGGATGAGCGAATGACTCCGGAGCTATTTTTAGAATGCTGCGAGACTGTAGCAAACCCGGAACATGGCGGCTATTTTGCGGCGGAGCGGGTGATGTTTATGGGGACTTGGATTAAGCATAGTACTCAGTATCCGCGATACCAAATGCGGTTATTTGATAAGCAGAAGGTTTGGTTTAGTGATTATGGACATACGGAACGTGAGGAGTGTGAGTGCTCGACGGGTTATTTGAAGGCGACTTATCCGCATTTTACGCAAGGCAAGGGCTTTGAACGGTGGTTTGATAAGCACAATACCTATTCGAGCAATGAGGCAAAGGAAACGGTACGGCAGCTACGGTTGCAGGCTTCGATCAATTGGCGCGATTTGTTTTGGGGTAAGTCTGAAATCGATCGGCGTCATGCCTTAAAAGATTTGTCGCAGCGGGTTCCGTTTCGGCCTTTGGTGCGATGGTTTTATATGTATTTTGTGTTGGGTGGAATTTGGGATGGGCGCGCGGGCTTTGCCTGGTGTACATTGCAGGCATTTTATGAATATATGATCGTATTGAAGGCTTGGGAAATTGAAAATCTTCCAGTGCCAACGTTGGATGATGTTATGGAAAAAATTGTTTAATTGGGTTTATTGATCACAAGGTCACGATCGAGTGGGTTAAAAATTACAGCACCTGCTTTCTCTAAACTGAAGCAGGCGCACAGGGTTTGTAGGTCAATTTTTTAGACACTAATTTTTTAGACACTAAGCTTCGATCGATTCAGTCTGCTGACTTAAAAATTGCTTGAGACAAAGCAAACTCAAACTTTGGCCCACGTTGATCGGCAGCCAAGAGACGCCTTCAATGCGTGATTGCACCCAGCCGTCACCCCAAGCCCACTCGTGAAAACCATCAATACCTTGGCTCAGCGTAAACCGGATCCGATCGCCCTCCATCAATTCCACCTCATGACTCACCGGAACCGCCCCACCAGCCAAACTCAAAAACTGATCGCCCACCTCCAAAGTCTCCGGTAAATCCGCTGGAAACCGCTGAAACGTCAGCCACTTTTTCAACAACTTTGGATCCGTAAGACAAGCTTTAAGCCGATCGCTCTCAGCGTTAACTTCGAGGCGTAGATGGCTATGTTGAAACGTTCCGAGCATGAGAATTTTCCTATGGGGGTAATTAAAAATTAATCGGCTACGACAAACTTGCCACAACTCTTTATAAGAGTGTAGCGATTTACTCAGAAAGGATCGACTCCGAGGTCTTTAGCGCCGTAAAATGTAACCAGATGCGTAAAGAAAGGTAAAGGACGATCATGACAGACCAGCTTATTCGCGCCACCGCTGCGAACAACGGAATCCGTGCTGTGGGAGTGATTACAACCAACCTCACCCAGGAAGCCAGGGAACGTCACGACCTGTCTTATGTGGCTACCGCAGCCCTAGGCCGATCGATGGCAGGCGCGCTGCTATTGGCATCCAGCATGAAACAACCCCAAGCTCGGGTGACGCTAAGAATTAAAGGCAATGGGCCGATGAAAGGACTGTATGCCGATGCCGGACTCAATGGAACGGTGCGCGGCTATGTGCATGAGCCTCAAGTAGAACTGCCGCTCAACCTTGAAGGCAAGCTGGATGTGGGTGGGGCGATCGGCAGCGTTGGCTACCTCAACATCATTCGCGACATTGGCTACGGCGAACCCCACTCCAGCACTACAGAACTGATCTCCGGCGAAATCGGCGAAGACTTAACCTACTACCTCGCCACGTCAGAACAAACTCCCTCTGCGTTGATGTTGGGCGTGTTTGTAGAAGAGAAGCATGTGGAAGCCGCTGGGGGCCTGTTGATTCAGATTATGCCGAAAGCTGCGACAGATGAAGCTTTGGTGAGTTTGTTGGAGTCGCGCATCAGTGGGTTGCAGTCGTTTTCGAGTCTGCTGCGATCGGGAAAAACCTTACCCATGATCTTTGAGGAGTTGCTGGGAGATTTGGGATTGGATATCTTCCCGGACGTGTTGCCTGTGAAATTCCATTGTCCCTGCACCCGCGATCGAGTTACCGCCGCACTTCCGTTGCTGGGCGAATCGGACTTAGCAGACATGATTTCCCGCGAGGAGACCGCCGAAGCAAACTGCCATTTCTGCAATGAAACCTACCGTGTTCCCCCACTCGAATTGCGCGAAATCTTGAGCCAAATGCGATCGGGTGAAATGGATCCAGAGTAGGCTGTTGCGTAGAATCTATATAAAATCAGTGTTTCAGCGTTCCATTTTCAACAACTAGACATAGAATTGGGTCTAATCTTACAGTTTCTACTTTGAGGAGACGACCCATGAATAAAGGCGAATTAGTGGATGCAGTGGCAGAAAAAGCCAATGTCACCAAGAAAGAAGCAGATGCCATCATCTCCGCAACCATTGAAACCATCATGGAATCGGTCGCAGGCGATGACAAAGTAACCCTAGTGGGCTTTGGATCCTTTGAACCTCGGCTTCGGAAGGCTCGTGAAGGTCGCAATCCTAAGACCAATGAAAAAATGATCATTCCAGAAACAACCGTTCCAGCGTTTAGTGCGGGGAAAGCCTTCAAGGATAAAGTAGCTCCCGAAAAGGAATAGACGTTCTGCACCCATCTACCTAGAGAAAAAACCTTGAAACGACCAACGCATGGGGGAAACTTAAATTGGGCAGCGGAAATTGCCAACTGTTCCCCCCATGCGCTGGTTGATTTCTCGGCCAGTATTAATCCATTGGGGATGCCGGATTCGGCGATCGAAGTCTTAACCCAAAGCCCGATCGCCCTCATCAACTACCCGGATCCAAATTATTCAGACTTAAAAAATGCGATCGCCCTCCATCATGGGATTGATCCGGATTGGGTGTTGCCGGGAAACGGGGCCGCAGAATTGATTACCTGGGCTTGTCGTGAACTGGCTGAATTGAAGCAGACCTATCTGCTGACGCCGGGATTTGCAGATTACGATCGTGCCCTAGCAGCCTTTGATGCAAAGGTAAAACGCATTGCCTTGACGAATTTTAGTCAGCCGTTGCTACCGACTTCAGGACTCCCGCCCGCCATCACCGCGCCCACTGCAATCCAGCAAAATAACGGAATTTTGCTCAATAATCCCCACAATCCAACGGGGCAATGGGCAACGGCTGAAGCCGTACGCAACCAGATTTTAAGCAATCCCCACTACAGTCTGGTCGTGGTGGATGAAGCGTTTATGGACTTTTTGCCGGAGTCTCGATCGCACAGCGTCATTCCTTGGATCCAAGAATATCCGCAGCTAGTGGTGGTGCGATCGTTGACGAAGTTTTATGCAATACCGGGGTTGCGGCTGGGCTATGCGGTTGCCCATCCCGATCGGTTAGCGCGGTGGCAGCAGTGGCGCGATCCTTGGAGTGTGAATACTTTGGCGGCCCAGGTTGGGGAAGTGGTGCTGAGCGATCGGGATTTTCAGGCGCAGACCTATGCTTGGCTAGAGGCCGCAAAACCCTTGTTGATTGAAGCTTTGCAACGGATTCCAGGATTGGAGATTTTTCCGGGTTCGGTGAATTTTGTGTTGATTCGATCGGATTATTCTGTGACGGAATTGCAACTGCGGTTATTGCGTAACCATCAGATTTATATTAGAGATTGTCTGAGCTTTGCAGAATTGGGCGATCGTTTTTTCCGGGTGGCGGTGCGGACAGTGGATGAGAATCAGCGATTAGTGGCGGGCCTAACGGCGGAACTTACAGTGATGAGACAGCGTTCATGTTGAT
>JANMIS010000242.1:0-12850 GCA_031375925.1 Synechococcales cyanobacterium OTE_70_concoct_197_sub | reverse complement strand
AAATCCTCGAAAACCAACAGCACCGCACGATCGAAATCCGCGTCACCGGACCCCGCCCCCGAGACTTCCTCACCATTCTCAACCACCAATTTGAAGACATCCACGATCGCTACGAAAGCCTCGACTACGCCACTCTCATCCCTTGCAACTGCACCACCTGCAAACCCAGCACGACACCCTTCACCTTCGCCCTCGATCGCCTTCACACCTGCCTCGATCGAGGACGCTACACCATTGAATGCCACGAAAGCGGCGAAGACGTACAAGTCCGCAGCCTCATCGACGGCGTGATTCAAGAAGATCCCGAAGACTTTGAAGATTCGGATTATTCAGGAAAACGCGATCGACGACGTGTATCTCGTGGAAGAATTAACTCTGCGCTAACTACACCCACAATCAATATCTACAACACTAACCAACAGGAACAAGATATGAGCAACGACAAAATTTGGAATGGCGATCGGGTCGCAGGCAACAAAATGCAGATCAACACCGTACAGGGAGATGCGATTGCAGGCAACAAAATCATAAACTCCCAAAATTTAACCCAAGCTGCCCAAGACATCAAAACACTCCTCGATCAAATCTCCGCCACCGACACCACTAAAAATCCCACACTAATTGCCATGAAAGCGATCGAAGCGATCGAAAATAATCCAACCCTAAAAGACCGCATCATCAACGCTGGAAAAGAAGCCGGATTTGCAGCACTAGATGCCGCCGTCGAACATCCCGCCATCAAAATCATAACTGCTGCCATCAAAGGAGCGATTGACGCCTAACCCAAGATCTCGTAGGGGCATGGCTCGCCGTGCCCACCCCACCCGAAGCCCCCGATCTCTAAATTCTAAATTCTCACTTCACCTCCTCCCCCAATTTCCCCATCACCGGACCCGGCAACCCCGCCCATAACGGTGTCGTCACATCCGCCGCATCCAAAGCCCCCGCCACCCAATTGTTACAAGTATTCGCAATAGAATAAAACCCCTCCCCCTCATAAAACCCCGCCGCCGCCGCAAATCCATCCTGAATCCGATCGAGCCTCCCCCCTCGAAACGATCGCCGCAAATAAGCCACCAGATTCAAATACTGCACCCGACTGAGGCCCACACACTTCGTCACATTCCCCGCCTCAATCGGCACCTCCCCATAGCCATTAATATGCACCGCCGTCGCATTCCCCGGCATAAACAACGTCCGCATCAACCGCCGAAACTCTACTTGATCTAAACTCGGCGTATTCATATAAAAATCCCGATCGCCCCACCCAAACTTCAAATACTTATAATCCCCGCGCCGCGCCCGCCCAATCGTCTCCAACTTCACCACCGATCGCCAATCAAATGCCGAATTTTCCACAGGCACCACCAAATCCACATGAATATTACTCGCCACCAGATACACTGAATAGGGAGAACTCGCACAAGATGCCACCTGCGTCCCCCCTCGCCGAGGAAGCTGGGCCGCGATCGTCAAAGCCAGGGCCATAGCCCCGCAACCGATCGTCATCCACTTAAGGACGGGCTTGATCTGAGCTTTGAATGTAAAGCGCATCATAGGTCTCCCAGCGTTCTTCTCAAAGCTACCCCATACAAGGTCGAAGCTATGCTCTTCTCTGGCAAAAAAAGCGTTATTACTGAAAAACGAATCCTACTCAAAAAAATCACCTGGCCCAAATTCATCGAGATATTGAATGAACTTGGGCGCGATCGAACCGTCCATCTCACCTACGATCGCGGTCGTCTAGAAATGATGACCCCCCAAGAAATCCACGATCGCACCCAGCGCTTACTCGATTCACTCCTAATCGTCATCGCCAACGAAAGCGATGAAACCTTACATAGCCTTGGCTCAATCCTACTCACACAACCCGACGAAGGACTCGCCATCCAAAGCTTCGCAGCCTACTACCTAGACTATCCCCCGAAACCCGTCACCACAAGAGAACTAGACCTTTCACAGATTGCGCCGCCAGATTTAGTCATTGACGTGATGTTGGGAGACGGTAGCATTGATCGATCGGCTATTTTTGAAGCCTTCCAAATTCCCGAAGTCTGGTCTTACCGCGCCCAGATGACCGAAGGGGCCGTCCAAGGAAACCTCGAAATTTTTCAATACACCTCCAATGGCTACGTTTCAGCTTCAAATAGCCTAGCCTTCCCCCAACTCAGCATCGATCGCATCCAGGAATTCATCGCCGAAAGTGACACTCTGGGCCTTTCAAAAGCCTTGACTGTATTGCGATCGTGGGCCGAAGAAAATCTGTAGCACTATACTGAAAGGCTAGAATGCCTGCGAGGATCTTTATGACTTCTCTACTCATCAAATCTGAACCTGCTAACCTTGAACTCGATCTCACCTTTTTAACGGCTTCGTTGCCAATTACAACCGCGCAGTTTTACCAATTGTGCTTGAGTAATCCTGACTTGAGGATTGAACGATCGGCCCTTGGAGAGATTACAATTATGCCCCCCGCTTTTTCAGATACTGGAAACCGTAACTTTAAAATCTCTCATCAAGTTGGGAACTGGGCGGACCAAGATGGAATAGGTGAAGTCTTTGATTCTAGCGCTGGGTTTACGTTACCCAATGGCGCAACCCGATCGCCCGATACATCCTGGATCTTGGCCGATCGATGGAATGCTCTCACGCCAGAAGAACAAGCCTCTTTTGCACCGATCGCACCTGACTTTGTGATTGAACTGCGATCGGCCAGTGACACGCTAGCTGGATTGCAAGAGAAGATGCAAGAATACATTGAAAATGGGGTTCGGTTGGGATTATTAATCGATCGTAAATCCCGCAATGTTCATCGCTATCGCCCTGGGCAGTCTGCCGAAATCTTAGAAAGTCCAGAGAGTGTTAGTTGCGCACCGGAACTTATGGGATTTGAGTTAAAGATGGCAAAGATTTGGTAAAACTGTAAAACAATTTTCCAACCCACAGATCCAATCTCAGAAACCGATCGTATCCCTATTCAAATCCAGTAAACCCTCGCTGGACCTTGATGTTATTGGGATAGATATATGAATAAGAGAGTCTTGATAGGCTTGGGTTTTGTGGCACTCTCGATCGCGAGTTTGCCCGTAGTGGCATTGATGTCACCTAAAACTGTTGTCGCTTCAGATCATGATGATGGCGAAACCAGCACCAAAGGCCGCAATGTTAATTTGACGGATCTGTATGTCTTTCGGGAAAAAGACCAAAACAGCGCTGCCCGAGAAGATGATTTGGTTCTTGTGATGAATACCAATCCCCGATCGGTCGCAAGACAGCAATACTATTTCAGTACCAATGCCTATTACGAGTTCCACATTTCACGGGTCGCTAACAAAGATGAAAGTCCTACAGGCCGGAAAGATATTACGCTGCGGTTTGAGTTTGGAAATCCCCAAAGTAATGGCCAGCAAGGATTTCAGTTAAGTACGATTTCTAACGGTCAACGCTTTGGATCGGCATTTGGAATTACAACGCCCTTAGCTGCCGACCCCAAATCAACGCCGCTAGTTAATAACATTACGATCGGTAAGAGCAAAATTGATGTATTTGCGGGATTGCGCGAAGATCCGTTCTTCTTTGACGTTGAGCAATTCTTCCGAGTGCGGGCGGGAGCAGCGGGAATCGGCCCTGCGGTGGGCTTCAAGCCTCCTAGTCAGGCGATCGACTTTGCCAAGGGCTACAACGTCAACACGGTTGTCGTTCGTGTTCCTCGCAGTTTCCTTCGCGGCAATACTGAGAGCAAAGTCTTTGATGTGTGGGAGACCATTTCAACCCGCGACCCAAGAACGGGGCAATTCAATCAAGTGGAGCGTCTTGGTCGTCCCGGCATTAATGAAGGATTGATTTTGACCAATGACTTCTTGAATGCTTTCAATAGCATTTCGCCGAACCAAGACCTCAGCGCCGCCGCCGCCCCCGTTCGTGCCGAAGCGAAAAATAGTTTGCTCGCGCTCGGCAATAGCAGTGAACGCGCTGATGTCTTGCTGAATGCGCTGTTGCCAGATGTCATGCGGATTGATACTACCATTCGCAGTGGCTACGTCAATGCCGTCAATGCAAAAGGCGCACCGATCGCAGGTCGAATGCTATTGGATGACACGATCGATCAAACGTTGTCATTGATAACCAATGGAAAAATCACCTCGGATGGCGTTTCCTACAATGGTCCTGGTCCTGGTCAAGGTCACCAGCCATTGATTCCGAAATTCCCGTATCTAGCAAATCCTAACTAAATTATTGACGAACCTTCCCCCAGACCCCACTGGGGGAAGCCAGATAGCATAGCTTAATGATTATGAAAATAATGCGATTTGATTTACCTTGGCTTATAGCACCGATCGCTCTTGTGATTTCTGCGATCGGTGTGATGCATTCAAACCCTGTGCTCACGGGCCAAACAAAACCTCCAAGCCCCTACGCCTACACCTTTGCACTCAATCTTCCAGGGACGACCGATCGGAAGCAACTATTGCAACGAGAAATCGAACTCTACCAAACCAAACTGCAACAAGACCCCGCTAGTGGGCTTACTCTTTCTGACTTGAGCAATGCCTATTGGAAAATGGGAAAAGCGACTGGGGAAGTGAGTTGGTATCTTTTAGCAGAAGAAACCGCCAGAAAATCGATCGCTGCGCTTCCGTTTCATAGCAGTGGTGCCCAAATCGTCTTAGCTCAGGTCGCTCAAGCAAGACATGATTTTAAAGTTGCGACTTCAATTGCTCAAAACATTCTCAAAACCAAACCCAATAACGATGAAGCTCGATCGATTTTAGTCACCTGTGCCCTCGCCATTGGAGATTTGAAAACAGCTCAAACGCAGCTCAAACCCTTGCTTGAGTCATCTCCTAATTTAACGACGCTCACACTGCAAGCTCTACTCGAAGAAGCTCAGGGCAAACCCACGGCGATCGAAACCTTTCAGTTGGCGATCGGAGCTGAAGAAGTGGGTGAAGTCGGGCCTTCGGCGTTAGTGCGGGTACTGTTGGGGCGGCATTTTTATCGGCAGGGAAAGCTCGATCGGGCCGAAGAACTCTATCAAGAAGCGCTTCGAATTTTGCCTCGTTATCCGTTGGCTTTAATGTATCAAGCTACATTGCAAACCAAACGGGGACAGTATGCAGAAGCCGATCGAACCTACGACCAAGTGATTGCCTATTCTCAGCAGTCCACTAATATTTATGATCATACTATTCTGCGAGGTAAAGCCAAAATTAAACAATTAAAGAATGAACCCTATCAAGATATTTTGCAACAAGCAGAAACATTGCTACGCAAAGATACCAACGCAGGCCATGAAAGTGGCGGGTTTGGTCATCGACGGGAATTAGCGCAATTGCTTCTAGAACGAAATCCAACCCAAAACGCTGCTGAAGCCCTGGCCCTCATGCAGGATGAAATTAAAGCCCGCCAAGACGCCTACACTTGGTCTACTCTGTCGATCGCCCTAGCCGCTAATAATAGGCTTCCCGAAGCCCGAACCGCCATTCAATCAGCTTTAAAATCTGGCGTTCAAAATCCCGAATTCTTTGTGCAAGCGGCCAAAATAGAACAAAAAATTGGGAATTTAAAACAAGCAAGAACCTATGAAGCAAAAGCAAAAACGATCGATCCTAATTTTGATGTAAATCAAAATATTGATTTTGGATTTTAATCTTAATTAAAACCGCTAATTTAACCTAATGAGAATTGGACTATGAACGCTAAACTGCCACTACTGGGATTGACTGGAATCTTATTTTGCTTACCTGCAAGTGCCCAAGCGCTTCTTTCCAATAGCCTTGAAGATTCCGCCTGCTATTTCAAGACAACGCAGGGTTTTGTGATGAATTTAAATAGTATTTGTGGTGCTTCTCAACCGAAGAATCTTGAAAAAAGCCCTCAATCTTCACCAAGCAATGTGCAAGTTATAACCCCGCCACCCATTCTTCTTAATCCCGAATTTCGTCCGATCGCAGGGGCAAATCCCAGCAATCCCTTTGGACGCAATCCAAACAGTAATCCCAATCAATGCTTCATCGTAGATTCTAATGGCGATCGTTGTAATGCTAAGCCGTAGGTCCCAACCCATGAAAAAAATCTATCTTCGATCGGTTATCTTTTTCCTGTCTTTCTTGACATTTCTAGCAATCCATTTATCACTTATTTCACCGAGTCAAGCCCATTGGGCCGATCTGGCCACGGCTGAAATTGAGATTGGGCAGACTTCGACGCAAATGCGACTCACGATTCCCACAGGACTCGTTGCAGATGCAGACACCGATCGCAATGGTACCCTATCAGCAACTGAAATCAATCAAAATCAAGCCTTGCTCCAAACCCAATTGGGTAACAAAATTCAATTGACTAATGAGCGCAATCGATCGGGAAATCTACAAATTTCTCCCGTGACTGCGATAACTGGGATGCCCTCTCAGAGCGAGAATCGCACCACGATCAAACTTATTTATGCTTGGCAAAACCCCATTGAAGGCGTAAAAATTAATTATGCACTTTTTGCTCCCGATGCCCCTGCTTCTCGTTGTATTACGACAATTCGCCATGGCAAAACCGTTAAAAATGTTATCTTCAGTCCCGATAATCAATCGGCGGCTTCATTCCCAAATTCCCCGTTGAATTTATCCAATGGCGTTTGGGTAACGATCGTGGGAGCATTTCTCTGGGGTGCTGCTCATGCGATGTCGCCAGGACACGGCAAAACCTTGGTGGGGGCTTACCTCATGGGTGAAAAGGCTACCGTGCGTCATGCGTTGTTTTTAGGATTGACGACGACGGTAACACATACATTGGGAGTATTTGCATTAGGTGGGATTACGCTGCTAGCTTCGAAGACATTTTTGCCAGAGCAACTTTTTCCCTGGATGAGTTTGATATCGGGATTACTGGTGGTCGCGATCGGGATCAATCTCCTACGCGATCGGCTCAAGAAATCTAAACACCATCACCATCACGACCACGAACCTCACAAGCATCACCATCAGGAACATAGCAACGAATTTCACCAACACGGCCATCATCAACATAGCCATCACCAACACAGCCATCACCAACATAGCCATCATCAACACAGCCACGAACCTCACGAACACGGTCATGGTCACAACCATCACTTACCGACTCTCCACACTGAAACACTGGGTCACCATCATCATAGCCACGGCGATCGTCCTGGCCATTCTCATTTACCGCCGCAAGAGATCTCCTGGAAAAATCTGATGGCCTTGGGCATATCAGGCGGATTAATTCCCTGTCCATCGGCGCTGGTTTTGCTCCTAAGTTCGATCGCCTTGGGACAAGTTGGCTACGGTTTAATATTGGTTTTGTCGTTTAGCCTAGGCTTAGCTGGCGTATTAACAGGGTTAGGCTTATTACTCATCTCTTCAAAACATCTATTTGTCAAATTCCCAGTTGAAACTTGGACAAAAGCATCTGGTTTACAGGGGATCTTAAAACTCGTGCCGATCGGAACAGCTTCTGTCATCACGTTGATTGGATTCTTTATGTCAATACAGGCCCTATCACAAATTGGAATAATTAAACTATCATGATTCGAAAGCACACTGCACTCATTACAACTGTTAACCTTCATAGTCAGGAAAAATGATGTTATTTCAACCATTTTCTATGAGCCAGCCAATAGGCTATTTCGTCGGTCAACCGATCGTCGCGATGCACATCCCCGATGGGTTTCTGAATGTTCCGGTTATGTTTGTTGCTTGGATTTTTTCGATCGCTCTCATTGCGATATCCTTAAAAAAAGTAGAAGCTGATTACCAAGATCGTGCCGTGCCATTAATGGGCGTCTGTGCAGCATTCATCTTCGCTGCGCAAATGATTAATTTCCCTATTCCCGGCGGAACCTCGGGCCATTTGCTGGGGGGGACGCTAGCGGGGGTGTTGCTGGGGCCTTGGGCAGGTTCATTGGTGATGTCTATTGTCTTTATGGTACAGGCATTGATCTTCCAAGATGGTGGCATTATTGCCCTGGGAGCCAATATTCTCAACATGGGTTTGATTGGAACCTTTGGTGGCTATTATCTATTTCGCACTGTGCGCAATCTCATCGATCGAAATCGATCGGGTCATCAATTTACAGGTTTAGTGATTGGTACTGCGATCGCCTCTTGGGTGAGTGTTGTGATGGCTTCTGCCCTAGTTGCATTGGAGTTAGCAATTTCTGGAACGGTACCGTTATCTGTGGGACTAACGGCCATGGTGGGCTGGCACGTCTTGATTGGGTTAGGAGAAGCATTGGTGACGGTTTCCACGGTGACATTTATTTGGCGATCGAGACCTGATTTACTCTACACATCATCACAACATAAAGTTGGAATTCCATCTCGATCGGGTTCACGTTAATTCATATTACTGGAGATTCATTATGACTCATTCATCTAATCGCTCAAACAACCGACTCTTTATGCTAACCGGACTGACGATCGCTTTAATCATTGCGGTATTCATCTCTCCATTTGCCAGTAAAGATCCTGACGGACTCGATCGGGTTGCCCAAGATTTAGAGTTTGAATCCAAAGCCAATGCAGAACCCTTGTCCCATAAGCTACCCTTCTTTTCAATCTTTGAAGAGTATGCTGTGCGAGGTGTTCCAGAACCCATTGCTACACCATTAGCAGGATTAGCAGGATCGATCGTCACCTTCGGTCTTGCTTTGGGTCTGGGCAAACTCGCCACCCGCCGATCCCGAACATAAATTTTCCTCAGCCTTCAGCTTTATGATTCACTCCCACGACCATCACGGACAATATCACGTTCATAATGTGATTCAGTATTCTCCTCCAAGGGTTTCATGGCTCAGGATTACGCCCGCTGTGCGAGTACTCTGTGCCTTGGTTATGGTGCTGGCGATCGGCATCACACCCAATGGTCAGTGGCTTACTGGATTAATTTATGGGATTGGGATTGCGATCGTGATTGCGGTGAGTTCAGTCAATCTAAAAAAACTCTGCCAACGCCTTGCTGTGGAGTCTATCTTTGTAACTGTGGCGTTGGTGGGACTGCTGTTTCGGGATGGGGATGGGCTGCTTTGGCAATGGGGTAGTTTGAAGATTACGACGACGGGATTGGTGATTTTGGGTAGCGTCGTCGGCAAGCTTTGGCTTTCATTAATGGTCATGAACCTATTAACAATGACGATGACGATCCCAATCTTGTTACAGTCCCTTAGTATTCTAAAAGTGCCTCCCTTACTCATCGCTATTTTAGCGTCGATGCATCGGTATCTAGATTTGCTCATTGAAGAATTTATGACCATGCGCCGAGCTGCGATCGCCCGTAATCTCATGGCAGGTAAGCGATGGCAGCGATTAGTTATAGGAAATATGATCGGCTCATTGTTTATTCGGACCTACGATCGGGGTGATCGCATTCATCAAGCCATGCTGTCACGAGGCTATCAGGGCGTTGTCGTTACCCATCATCCAAAGCTTCGATGGCGCGATCGATTAGCACTCGTGTTCACAGTACTGTTTGCGATCTTTGGACAATTAGCGTTCTATTTAATTTAAAATCATGCATCATAATGCAATTTCTATTCATCATCTTAGCTATCATTACCCAGACAAAACCCAGGCCCTGACTGATATTTCCCTAGATATTCATGCAGGCGATCGGGTGGCTTTGATTGGAGCCAATGGTTCAGGGAAGTCCACTTTTTTACAGCATCTCAATGGGATTCTATTGCCTCAAACTGGAGAAATCACGATCGGTGAATATAGAATGGAACCCAGAAATCAAAAACAAATCCGTGATTTCGTTGGACTTGTTTTTCAAAACCCTGATGACCAGCTTTTCATGTCCACCGTCTGGGAAGATATTAGCTTTGGTCCGTTGAACCAGGGCATAGATCCCAAAACATTGCAAATCTACTGTCGGCAAGCAATGGAGGCGGTAGGTCTGGACTTCGCCTATGCCGATCGGAACCCCGGTCACCTATCGGGCGGTGAAAAAAAACGGGTGGCGATTGCAGGCGTGTTAGCGATGCAACCCCAAGTGATGACATTGGATGAACCGACCGCCCAACTTGATCCCCGATCGCGTCGTCAATTGATTGACCTCTTGCAGACATTACCGATTACTCAATTGGTAGCCACCCACGATTTGGACTTGGCATTGGAGCTTTGTAGTCGGACCATTGTTTTAAGTCGAGGACAGATTGTTTATGATGGTCGTACAGAGGAAGTTTTATATAATACGGCGTTTTTGCATGAACATGCGCTGGAGCCGCCTTTGAGCTACTCTAGGCCCTACTGCGATCGATAATGATTAGGTAATTTTAAGGAGATGTTGGATAATAGAACTTTCTGCCACGAGATCGTCTATGACTTCTGGATCCTCTGATTGCTCTCGATTAGACGAATCACAATGGATCAGCCAAATTGCAGAGCAAGATCAAATTGCATTCTCTCAACTCTACGATCGCTATGCCCAGACAATTTATTCCATTGCCTATCGCAGTTTGCAATCAGTGGAAGAATGCGAGGAATTGGTGATGGATGTCTTTGCTCAGGTTTGGAAGACTGCCGATCGCTATGATGCAGGTAAGGCGCGTGTAGACACTTGGCTGTTTATGATTACACGCAGTCGGGTCTGCGATCGATTGCGAAGTCGTCAAAGGCGCCTCAATGTGACGGATGCATTGATTGCATTTGATCATATTCCGATGCTGAGTGAAGGTCCATCGATCGAAAATACGGAGCGTCGGTCAATTATCATCTCAGCTATGGGAACTCTACCTCTAGAGCAACGTCGAGTCTTAGAGCTATCGTATTATGGTGGATTCAGTCATCGGGAAATTGCCGAACAGACAGGTCTCGCGGTTGGCACGGTTAAGACGCGCATCCGTCTGGGTCTTGAAAAACTCCGATCGGCCCTGCAACCATGGTTTATAGATTCTGCCTAGACCCCGAAATTTTCATTTAAGTCTAATCATTTAACATAATGAACGCAATGCAGAAATCCGATTCATCTCTATCCCCTGTTCCCGATGACTTTAGTGCCGAAGATATCACGGCCATGAGCTACGGAGTGCCCCTTGTTCCTATGCCCAAAAGCCTTAAGTCAAGGTTAATGGCACAATTGAATCTACCTGAGTTGCCACCGGAATTTATTATTTCACCGGAATTACAGCGATTGTTTTTGGAACCTGTAGAAGCATTGATCGCCATTGCAAATTCGATCAAAACTTGGCAACCTTTCTTAGCTCCCCCAGGGGCGACCTATCAGCAATGGAAAGTTGATGCGGCCAATCGTCAAGTTGCATTTTTCTTGAAAGTGCCGAACCCAGGTACACTCCCTTTCCATCGTCATGCCTCGGGAGAAGCGGTGTTAGTTTTGGAAGGGGACTTTACCGTTGATGGTGTGACCTATCAAAGAGGCGATCGATCGATTTATGCCGCCGAAACGGCCCATCAACCCACGACTCAAGGCTGTCTAGTATTGTGTATTTCATCCTGGGATGATGAGGTTTTAGACTAATCTTCAACTCAAATTATTATCCCTGGACGTTGTGTTGAATGGCCGCTGAACCATCATTTCAGTCAGCCGAGTCCGATCGCGTTTGCTAATAGCTACCAAACGAACATAAGCACGATCGTTTTCGATTAAACAAGCATTTAACGCTGCAATTGCTTCACTCGCACTGCCCTCAAAGCTCCCATAACAATTCCAAGATCCCGTTTGGAATCTGCGTTTATCGACGTACTCAATGCCTAGGCGATCGCCCATGCCTAAAATGCGATTGATTTCACTGACGATATCAGGGTTTATATTTGTGGCATTACTTTGACCGATCGGACTTCCCGATCGTGGTACTTCGGGAATTTGAAACTTGGGCGATTTACTTTGTGGTTTTGCGCCTTGGTTGTATTCTTCGACGAGGCGAAGTTCTTGAATGCGTTGTTGTTCTCGGACAATGGAATGACCCACTTCAATTAAATGCTCAAGTCCAAAATCAGGACTTTGGAATTCTGGAGGCTTTTCTTTAGAATTTATCACCCGTGCAGCTAGGGCTTCAATGCCAACAGTTTGGATAAACTTAGAAACCTGTTCATCGTAGAGGCGCGATCGTAATGCTCCATAAAAATCAATGGACTGCATCGGGAACAAATCAATCAATTTTGTAATATCGGTATTGTTGACTCGATCGCCTGCAAAAATCCCGCTCACGATGCCAATGCGATCGTCCCTAGTCGGTTCCCAGTAGTATTTTTCCATCCGTCCATCTCGAACTAGCGGCGCATACAGCGTCGAAAAATCATTCCCCGTCACGATGATTGGAATGCGCTGAGTCGGGGCGCTGTCGTAGCTACCGGGAAGTTGCACATTCGTCGGCGTATCCGCAATGTTCATCAATGTGCCATGAACCAATTGAGTATTCACGGTGTATTGAGTCATTTGATCAACGCGGCCAATCCCTGCATCAATATCTTGGATTACCAAGACCGCCATCTTGCCTCGAACTTTGACGAGTTCGCCCGCTTCTCGATACCGCAACCGAATCAATCTCGCAGGGTCGCCTGCATCGGGGCTTTCCAATTCACCTGCCGACATTTGCACCACTTCGATGCCCATTTTTTCAAAAACCAAATCACATTGAAATGATTTACCTTCGCCTTTGCGTCCATGAATGCCTAGAAGCAAAGGGACTTTGACATTAGGAAGATTGAGATAGTTTTTGGTGATGTGAATGGCGAGCTTATCGAGAAATGCAGGTGCAATATAGAACGCCATAACGATCGGAACTCAACAAATTGAACGGTCTTTATCATATCAGGTGCGAGGACGATCGCTCTTGATTAGGATTAGCCGATCGTTCCTTCAACGAAGCTCGTCTCCA
>JANMIS010000236.1:0-4095 GCA_031375925.1 Synechococcales cyanobacterium OTE_70_concoct_197_sub | reverse complement strand
TTCCAACCCTCGTGAACCCCGTATTTTTATGACCTTTGAGGGCAGCATGGACAATGTGCTAACCCTCGCCCATGAACTCGGACATGCTTGGCACAACTGGGTTATGCGCGACCTGCCTCGCTACCAGACCTTCTACTCTATGACCCTCGCTGAGACGGCTAGCATCTTTGCGGAGACCTTGGTGCGCGATGCCCTCTACAATCAAGCTACCACTCCAGAGCAAAAGCTGTCGATCGCTTGGGAAGAGGGTTCGGCGGCGGCAGTTTTTCTATTAAATATTCCAGCTAGGTTTACCTTTGAACAAAAGCTAGTGGAAGCTCGTAAACAGGGATTTGTGATTGCGCCTCGGTTGAAGACAATGATGGGGGAAAGTTGGCAGCATTGGTATGAAGATAGTTTGGCTAGCTATGACGAAATGTTTTGGGCTAGCAAATTACATTTTTCGATCGCAGGTTTAGGCTTTTATAATTATCCCTATTTGTTTGGGTATTTGTTTAGCTTGGGGATCTATGCTCAAAAAGAACGCTATGGCGATGCCTTTAATGATCTCTATACCAATCTATTACGAGATACAGGCAGCATGACCGCAGAACATCTCGTGCAGACTCATTTGAAACAAGATATTCGTCAGCCGGAATTTTGGCAGGCGAGTTTGGATATTGTCGATCGGGGGGTGAGCCGTTTGGAGGCGTTGGGTTAGTTGAGAATGCGATCGATCGTAAAATAAGGAGGCTTTGCATACAATGATCGATCGCCTTTGGAATACTTCGCGGAGATGGAGAATTGAAAAAACCCAGGGGGAACGCTATAATTTTAGCTATTCTCACGCAATCAAAATCGCATGACGACTGAACAAATCACCGAGATCACGGATCCCTTAGACAATCGAATCAGCGCGATCGAAGCCGAACTTTCCCAGATCAAACAATTCTTCCTCCAAGCTCCTCCCTCTCAACATCCCTGGTGGACCAGTGTGTTTGGTGCTTTCGCAGACTGTCCAGATTTTGATGAAATGGAAGAACTCGGAAAAACCTGGCGCAACGCTCAAAACATCGTGCCCGATCTGGACTAAACCATGTACCTTCTGGATACCGACCATCTGAGTCTCATCCAACGTGGCGGCATTCAGGGTCGCTCGATTCTTTTGCGTCTCACTAAGACCACTATCCCCTTCGCTACCACAGTCATCACCTATGAAGAGCAGACTCGTGGATGGCTCGATCGACTTTCCCGTGCAAAAACTGTCAATGAACAAGTCAGTGCTTATCAAAGACTACAGCAACATACAATTCACTATCGCGATATTGACATAATTACCTTTGATATTGACGCTGCACAACAATATGAAAAGCTGCGAAAATCTTATCCAAGACTGGGAAAAATGGATCTCCGAATTGCAGCAATCGCACTGACCCAGAATGCTGTTGTCCTTACACGTAACCAAAAGGACTTCGGCCAAATCTTAAATCTAACAATTGAAGATTGGAGCCAATAGAAAGATCCTTCTACGATCGCACATTCCGACCGCAGACCGAAGGCAAATAGGGCTTAAAGATCGATCGCTTCCCCATGTTTTTCCAAACTCACGGGCAGCATAATTACAAACTCCGTGCCCTTACCCAAAACGCTAATGCATTCAAGCTGTCCGCCATGCTTCTCGACAATGATCTGATAGCTAATCGCTAAGCCCATCCCAGTCCCTTCACCAACCGCCTTCGTCGTAAAGAACGGATCAAAAATTCGTTCTTGAACTTCCGTTGGCATCCCGGAACCATTGTCTGAAATCCAAATCATAATTTGATTGGGATCGACGAGTTTTGTCCGTAATTCAAGTTTGGGCTGTTTGTAACCGCCATTTGCGACATTGGCATCTAGGGCATCGATCGCATTCCCCATCAAATTCATTAAGGCTTGATTTAATAACCCCGGAAAACAATGCACTTTAGGCAATGGGCTTAAATCCTTAATTACCTTGATCTTTGGTCGGGTTAGGGTGGCATCTAAACGATGGGACAACAGTAACAAGGTACTTTCAATGCCTTCATGAATATCGACTTGTTTCTCTTCAGCTTCATCGAGACGTGAGAAGTTTCGCAACGCTTGGACAATCAACCGAATCCGATCGGCCCCTGTGCGAATCGACTTCAGCAACACAGGCAAATCTTTTAACACAAACTCAATATCTTCTCCAGTCTCCAGTCCCGCCTCGTGAAAAGCTCGGACTAAATCTTCAAAATACTGCTCTGCATAGACCAAGTTACCCGAAATAAAACTAACAGGATTATTGATTTCGTGGGCCATTCCTGCGACCAATTGCCCCAAACTCGACATCTTCTCCTGCTGCAACAGTTTGGTTTGGCTATGGCGGAGTTGGATGAGGGTTTCCTCTAGTTCCTGCGATCGTAGCCGCAAAATTTCGGTGTTGCGCTTGCGATCGGTAATATCTTTCACCGTCCCCTCATAGAAAATCAGGTTATTCTGCGCATCTTTCACCGATCGTACGGTTTCAGAGATCCACAGCGTTGTTCCATTTTTACAATACACCTGCGCTTCAAAATCCGACACTTCCCCATCGCGCTGCACCGCCGCCATGAAATCTTGCCGACAATCGGGATCTACATATAGCTGCTGCCCAATATCGCCGATGGATGTGCAAAGCTCCTCCACGGAGACGTAGCCGTACATCCGCGCTAGAGAGGCATTTGCTGTGATGAATTGACCCTCAGGCGTAGATTGAAACATCCCATCGATCGCATTGTCAAAAATACTGCGATAGCGTTGCTCTAACTGTTTGTAGTTTTGTATTTCTGCATGAAGTCGAAAATTTTGTTGCTCTAATCGCTTTTGTAGACTGCGCCGATCGATCTGCTGACTGACTCGGGCAATCACTTCATCAAGGTGAAAGGGTTTGGTTATATAATCAATGCCGCCAACTTGGAAGGCTCTGACCTTATCGCTAGGGTTATCGATCGCACTCAGAAACATCACTGGAATGTCGTGGGTTTCTGGACGCTCCTTGAGGCGTTGGCAAACGGTATAGCCATCCATTTCAGGCATCATCACGTCTAATAAGATCAAGTCTGGCACAAAATCCTGGACAATTTCCAGCGCTCGTTCCCCACTCATGGCACTACAAATTTCATAGCCATGTTTGACTAATGCGTCCGTTAAAATTCTGACATTTGCAGGCGTATCGTCTACTACTAAAATATTACCCCGATCGGTTTTGCGCTGAAGCTGATAGCCCAAAATTGAAAAAATTGATTCCTCGGTATCCCGCAAATCTTCCGGAAAAGTGGTCCCCTGGGAACTCAATACTTGATGTGCCCGCGTCAAATGCTCCAATTGTTCAATGGCTTCTTGAATTGCCCGCTCATTATGATGATGGTATGCGCTGAGGATGCGATCGAGATCCCCCCAGCCATCCGCAAGGGAAGCATGATTAGAACCATTCAGTTTAAGCTGGTCAAAATTGCGCCGAATGAGTTTCCGCAGATAAAACCCAACGGTTGGAGACAGAACTCGTCGAGAATAAAGCGTATTGTGAGATTCAGGGAAAGGGATTTCTGCGGACATGGCAACCAGATAGGGAAGGGGTAGCAACTCAACCTAAGGTCTCAGTATTCCCAAGCCCGCTCCATAATGACCCTAGGCTTCAGATTTTGTTGTGATATCAGGGTGTTGTAACATTTGGGTAATAGAGGAGAATTAACTGGAGAATTAACTTCATGATGCAACAACTTCATAGTGAAAAGGTAATGTGACAAATTTCGCCAAATCTAGGGCATAGGTCTCATTTATGGGTTCTATTGCCCCCTGTAAATCCGTGAATAGGGCATCCATGATCGCTAGGGGATCTGTGACGGTGTGGACAAACCGATCGTCATCTTTGCCCGAGATCAGTTGACTGTAGGTTGTTGTGAAGGGCGTCGAACTACAGACTAGAAAGGATTCTATTTTTCCAACCGCTTGTGCCGTCCAGTCGGGTCGGGCAATGCCACTCATTACAGGTTGATTAGCACCGCTGCTAATAATCCCCAAGCTCGAATCTGTAGGAGGCAGCACAATGGTCCCGGTTAGGGTGTTGTCCCATTG
>JANMIS010000761.1:0-2960 GCA_031375925.1 Synechococcales cyanobacterium OTE_70_concoct_197_sub | reverse complement strand
CTGCCAAAGCAACTCAATCCAAAACGGTTGCATCTAGATCCATTCAAACCCATTCAAACGAATCCGCTGCAACTCAGACTGCAACTCAGACTGCTCAGCCGATTGGCAGCAACGCTATCAACTATTGGGGATCTGCCCCCCAGTCAACCTCCCAGTCAACCTCCCAGTCAACCCCTCAGTCAACCCTCCAAGCTTCTGTTCAACCTACCCACAAACGCATTCGTGAAATTCAACTTCCCAATCTCACTCCAGCCACCACTCCAAATTCAGAGGGAAAGAATGCTGCGATCGAAGCTGAAACCCTATCACAATCACCATCCGAAGTAATCTCTGCAACAGCAGTACTCACAAAACCGAGCTTTCATTCCAGTAGCCTCCCACGCGCCCGCAACCTAACCCGACAAGCCGCTGAATATTACGCAGGTTACAGTCAAGCTCCCCTAGAGTTGACCAAACCCAGTTTCAAATCTCAATCTCAACATGCAGCAAGACCCGTTTCTCAATTTATTGCCAAACCTATTGCACAACCTGCTATCGCAAGCATATCTAGAAGCACTACTAAAGCTGTTTCTCAACCTGTTTCTCAACCTGTTTCTCAACGGCCCACTCACATTCGGCTCAATACGGCTGCTAAAGACTCCCAGAGCGGAAATCGGCGTCGCTATACCCTGACCTATCTCTACTCACTGATTCAACAGACCTTCCAACAACTCATTCCCATTCCCAAAGGCGAAAGCGCGATTCTCTTTGATGCCTTTTGCTGGACCCTAAGCGCGATCGGCGTTCGCATGTCGTGCCAACTGTTGACCAACCTTCTCCCCATTCTCACCCTACCTATCAACTTCCTTCTTCTCTTCCCCGCTCTTCTTGCGACCTATCTTGCCTTTTGTATCCCAAAATCCAGTTCTTCGGCGGTCTACCGTTGCCTACTCATCACCCTAGGTTTCTTCATCGGCGGCAAACTGTAATCCCCTCAATCTCAATGATCAACGTTTAATTCCCAATCCCAGGAGGTCCCCATGCAAACACCCTATGCCCCTAGCCCATTTAGCACCCTTCCCACCGTTCCCCACACAGGACTCAAAGCCCTTCTTCTTTGTGGCATTCTCTTTCTGGTCTTCGCCCTTTACAAAGATTTGCCCAGTCGTCAGCAGACCAGTGCTCCTGATTTAGGCTGTAAAGGCAATCCTAATAGCCCCGCTCTTTCCCCTCAGCAACTCCAAACCCTCAAGAAAACAGCACCCGGTACTCCAAAATCTGCTCTCACGCTACCTGTTGCCTACTGTCCCTTACCGACTGTCGTGGTTCGTGCAGGAACGATCGCGAGTCGTGACGCCTTTCGCATTACCGCTGCCGATAGCCCCAATGGCCAACCGAGCTGGGGAATTGCAATGTATGAAAGCAACCGATTCGCGGGATTTCGAATCTTAAATGAATAGCGATCGTGCCTGAAATCACCTCTTACTGATCAACGTTAGACGTAATGCTGAAAAATCGAATCGTTCATCTACTGATCCTCACTGGAACGATCGCCATAACTGTTTTCGTGAATGGTTGTCAAAGTAAACCCACCATCACAAAAGCCCCAGAGTTACATCAAAAATGGGAACTGCAAGCAGGCGATCGGGTTGCAGATTATGAAATCATCAGCGGCCTTGGGGATCTCTCCTTAGATCTTCAAGGCAAAGCCATCTACGCCCCAGCCAAAGGTAAAACCACTATGGACGCGCGGCATTGTATCTATTTTGATTCTCCCGAAATCCCTAACTATTTATTTCGTCTTTGTGGTTTACAAAATCCCACCACTGGAAATTTACAAAAAGGGGATGAAATCGGCAAAGCTCAGCAACTTCAATTTGCTACGCTACGACAACATCCCAGTGGCAAATGGGCGATCGTCGAACCCTCAAAACAAATCCTTGAGAAACTCTTAAAAAGCTCTTAGATGAATCAATGAATCGATTTCGTAAATACCTCATGGCAGGCTTAGGATTAACGATCGCAATTCCCTCCAGTTTTCCGATCCTATTTTCTCCTTTAAGCTCATCAGCGACTCAAAATTCTATCCAAAGTTCTGCCCAGAGCCATCTCGCCCGAGATACTCGCCCCGTCAATCTCCCCAGCGCTATTGCCCTAGAATTCGGTGTAGACAGCCCCACGCAAAAACCCTCTACCGTTCCCAATCCCAGCCTAAACCCAAATCTAAACCCAAATCTCGCCGCTGTGCCCCTTCCCGAAGGCGGCATCTTTGAAGGCGGCCCTAATTCTCTCGTGGCCCGTGCTGTGGGAAGTGCGGAAGGCACTCGTCGCCCCGACGGGGGTAAAAATCCGGCCTATTACGGTCATCGAGATCCAGGCAATGCCAAATGGAATCTCGGCAGTTTTTCCTATCAACATGCGGCCCGATCGCCCGAAGACGCTGACCAACGCCAGCTTAACCGCCTACAAACCCAAGACCAAATGCTCCAACAAAAAGCAGCAGCCCAAGGCCTAACCCTCACTCTAGAAGAACGCATGAATGGTTTAGATTTAGCAAACCAAGCGCCCCTTGCAGCCCTCGATCGGGGTGGTTACATTGATAGATTGAAAGAAGCTCGCGATCGGGGACTGCGCGGTGATGAAGCCATCCTCGTCGCCCGCGTCAATTCCTACCGCGAACCCAGCACAAACCTCTGGGATGCGCCGGGACTGGGCAACAATGAAGCGGATATTCGTCATGACCAAGCTCGCCGCATGGATGCTGTGAGAGATGCGCTTACGATCGCCGCTCGTTAAATCCGGCTAGAGGTCAAATGCACAAGTCCTATGATTTTTAAATTTAGAATTGCCGCCCACTAAAATGCCCGCTAAAATGCCCGCTAAAAATAGACCACTCCGAAATGCATTCCGGAGTGGTCTGTGAGTCTTAAGCGAAGTAAGCTTCCAACTCCTCCGATCCTCCGATCAACTGACCATCTACA
>JANMIS010000148.1:0-4800 GCA_031375925.1 Synechococcales cyanobacterium OTE_70_concoct_197_sub | reverse complement strand
GACTACGCCACAGTCCGCCTTGGAATAAATTCGCAAGGCTAATAGCCAAAACCTGTTGAAACAGGTTAAAGAAAATTAGACAAACCTCTTCAGTCCGTTTCAACGGACTTTCGCTATGAGCCTCGGAATTCATTCCGAGGTAGACTCAAAACGAAGATGATCCGGTCGTCCCAGAAATCAGTAAAACCTTATTTCTGTAAAATCGTATTTCTGTAAAACCTGAAATCAGGCGAATCGTAAAAACAGAAAAAATCCTGTATCCTAATCACACCCAAACCAAACAAAGCCCCGTGATTATCTCAGTCCAAAACCAGAAAGGTGGCGTCGGCAAAACGACCCTCGCCATTCACCTCAGCCATGCGATCGCCCTCACCCAAAAAGCCCGCGTTCTGCTCATCGATGCAGACCCACAAGGCAGCGCCCGCGACTGGGCAGCAGCTCGGCAAACCGAAGCCTTGTTTCCGGTGGTCGCGATCGATCGGCCCGTCCTACACCGCGAAATCCCAAAAATCGCCACCGACTACGACCACATCATCATCGACGGCCCACCCCGCGCCTCAGAACTAGCGCGATCGGCCATCAGCTCCGCCGACCTCGTGATTATCCCCGTACAGCCTAGCCCGTATGACGTTTGGGCCGCACAGGAAATCATCAACCTAATCAAAGAAGCTACTGTATTTAAAGAAAACCTGAAAGCCGTATTTGCGATAAATCGTAAAATAGTAAATACTGCAATAGGTCGCGACGTTGCCGAAGCCCTAGCAAGCTTCGAGATTCCGGTCCTATCGGCGCAGATCTGTCAACGCATCGCCTTTGCCGAATCCGCCGCCACAGGCCAAACCGTCCTAGAAACAGAACCCAAAGGAGTCGCCGCCAAGGAAATCAAAGCCCTAGCCAAAGAAATTCTCACCCACACTCCCGCAAAGGCATAATCTCCCAACAACGCCCCCTACCCAGAAACCACCATGGCCACCCCTCGAATCACACGCCAAAGCGGAAAAAAAACCACCATCCCCCCAAAACCTAACGCCGCCCAACAAATCGCCCAACTCGACCAATTCGTCACAGGCATCCCCCCAGAACCCACCACGCCCCCGATCGCCCCCACAACGTTGTCGCAGCCTCCTGGAACAGGAATCGCCTCCACAACAGAACCCGAGAAGACCAAAATGAAAAGACTCACCCTAGACATCAGCGAAGATCTCCACAAAGCCATCAAAATGAAATCCGTCTTCCTCGGAGTCCCCATGGTAGACATGCTCCGCACCCTCCTCGAAAGCAACTACAGAAATCCGTAAGACAAGAAATAAAGATTTAAAGAAATACGCTTTTCTGTAATTCATCATTTTCCCTTCTCCCCTTCCCTAGGAGCCAACCATGACCGATCGCACCCCACCCACCGAACTCCAATGGGAAGAAGCCCTACAAAAACTCTACCGTCGCAAATCCGATGAGCGTAAAGGCGAAACCAGCCAGCTTCAAGAAGGCGACCCACGACAATTTCGAGCCGCTGCCGCCGAACTTACCGCCAAAACTCAAAGCGAAACCTCATCCGAAACCCACTTGGTCGAAGCCCGCGCCGAAAAACCGCGCCTCATCATCAACTGCTGGGACGAACTCCTCCCAAAACCCTTCGTAGAACAAGAAATCATCCCCACCGCCCCCGAAACCCTCAAAGCCGAAGCCATCCTCGGCAAAGTTCTGTGGGACATTCTTCAGCAATTTGGCAGCGACGAAGCGTATAGTTTTCTCGCCATGATCGCCCAAGCAGGCGAAAGCCTAACGCCGTGGCAAAGCACTTTTCAAATCAAAAGCTCAGACCTCATCGACCATCTCGGCTGGCAGCGCAATAGCGACAAACCCCTCGAACAGTTCGCTCACCTACTCCAAATCATCGATCGCATCTGCAACCTCACCATCCAGCTCTTTCAAACCAAAATGGAAGACAAAGGCATCCACCAGCACACCGCCCACCAGGACAGCAGCCCCTTTTGGTGTCTCATTGGCACTAACTACACCAGCCGCCTAGGCCGCACCAGCTCCTCCCACAACTCCGGCGGATCCTATCGCAGCGCCTACCCCAAAGAAATCGAATTTCAAATCGTCCCCGGCCAATGGCTCACAACCTTCCTCCAACACAACCCCGACCAACTCAACACCCTAATTGAATTCAGTCGCATCGCCAAAGGCATCCTCCAGATCAACCCCACCCGCAAAAAACTCGCCTCCCGTCTCTCCATCTTCATCACCGCGATCGAACCCCTCCACCAAAGCGCCACCTACCGAGTCCGCGACCTCCTCAGCCAAATCGAAGCCGATCGTCCCCTCACCAGCCACTACAAAACTGACGAAACCCAAACCCGTCTCCTCGTCCGCTGGAACAACGCCCTCCGCCGTCTCAAACTCCTAGACTGGGTAATCGAATTCGACGACGAAACCTACCCCAACGCTTTGAGACCGCTCGGAAGCCTCGACGACGACGATGACGAAACCGTCACCATGTCGGGCCGATTTGACAATTGGTTTAACACTTGGCTTGACGGGAGATTAATTCTCCGCAGCACCCCCGCCGAAATCCGCATCGAAGACGTTCGCATGGGAACCCGACCGATCGGATCCAGAGTCTCGCGCACCCGCCGCACCCGACCCAGCACCCCCCAGACCACCGCCCCCATCACAGGCATAACCCTAGACGTTGCCCTCACGCTCAAAGGCTGGAGTAAGGCGCAACTATCAGCCCAGCTACACATGGACCGCTCCATGATCACTCACTGGATCAAAGGCAGTCGCCCCATCAGCATCGACCAACGAAAACGCCTCTGGAAGATTCTCAGTAGAGAACTCCTCGCTGCCCAAAAAATCCGCTATTAGCTAGTCTGATTCTAAATAACTATTATTATCTAGAATCAGACAGCTATGAGACAACTTGACTTCTACCAGCCAGATTTTTGGTAGTTGATGACCTGATCTAAGCGAGGGAGGGCACTAGCGGCGATCTCTTGGACGTAGGGGTCGGCGGTTTCGTCTTTGCTGAGGGCTTGGAGGATGGGAATCGATCGCTCATCTGGAATGGACCCTAGGGCGTTGACGATCGCTACGGCCACCGCGACGTTATCGGTGTCGTTTAAGATTTCGACCATGGTTTCAAAGGCGGGTTTGCCCACTTGGCCGAGAGCCATGACGGAGGCGAGATGAACGACGGGGTTTTCGTCTTGGGTGCCGCGTTTGAGGGAAGCGATCGCATTGGGGGGGATTGCGCCCTCGTCGTAGTTGGTGGCGCATTGAGCCATGGCTTTGGCACAGCTTGCACGGACGATCGGATCCGCATTAGTGGCTAGACTTTCGGCAAGAACTAACAGGGCATCAGGCCCGATGACACCGAGGACTTTAACGGCAGCTCGGCGATGGGTTACATCTTCGGCGTTGAGAATTTCCATGAGCCGGGGAATGGTGGTCTCGTCACGCTTTTCGGCAATTTCTAGGGCGGCCCGATCGCGCAAATTAGGGTTCGGATGCTTTAGTTGCTCAAATAGCGCTTCTAAACTCATGATTAAATACCTGCTACCAATAATTTTAAAGTCAAGGCTTCAAAGTAAAGCCCCTCCGATCGTGCGATCGAAGGGGCAGACTGACAAGACTTTTAAGACCAAAAATTAACGGTTGGGAGGGTTGTCGCTAGAGCGCTCTTAACGTAGGGCTTTCAGCTTAGAGCGCAGCTTTCATCAAATGACGGATCACGTTGTCTTTGATCATGATTTGGCGCATGACTTCGAGCAGAGCTTCCTGGGCTTGGTCTTGGCTCATAAATCGAATCTGATCTTGATAGATTTTCAGATTGAATTGCTGTTCCAGGTTCAGGGTTAAGGGTAGGTCCATAGCTATATCTCCTCACAGTGAGCAAAACGTAGACATGTCAATCCTTGTTAACTGCAACGTGTAAATCATGGCCATCTAATCAGAAAAACCAAGGTTCTTTGATTGGAAGGGAGATCCTTGGAAGCTTGAAATTTTCGAAACAATTAACGAATTGTAAACAAGTATAGCAAGAGAATTGACAATTTGTACAGTTCATAATAGTGACGATCGCTACGTTTTAACAAAAATTCTTTAATTTCTCATAAAAATCTTGTTTCTTGGGGTGGGATAGCTGGGACTAAGGTAGGGGCGGTAGGATGGAATTATCATGTTTCTATGGGTTTCGGCCTGTGGTGGTGGTGAATTAAGTTTTCTCATTTTTAGGTTTTTTTTAGGTAGTCTCATGGCGCAGCGAATGAATGCTTTAGAGTTTTTCCAGAAGAGTTCTGGGGTGTGGAAGTCGCAGCGGACGACGCATCATTTGGCGTTTAAGCGGGCGGAGAAGGGCGGGTCTGAGATTAAGGTGGATGCTTATACTTGCGAAAATCCGAAGATTGCGGCGCTATGTGAGATGCACGAGATTGACCCGAAACTTGCGATCGGTGGGGCCTATGTGAGTTGGCAGGGGACGATGCAGTGGGACAAGGAGGACGGGGAGCAACATGCTGGGGAGACAGTGTTTGCGTTGGTGCCAGATGATGCGTCGGGGCGATCGGGACGGCTTTTGAGAGAGAAGGGCTATGCAGAGATTGTGCCTGTGGTGGGGCGCTATGAGATGGATGAGGAGGATGGGTTGGTGTTGATTACGGAGTACGAGACGATGAGTTCTCGGGAGCGGTTTTGGTTTGCGAATGATTACACGCGGGTGCGGACGAGTACGGTGAAGCGGTTTGGGGGCTTTAGTACGGCGACTTTTTGCACAGAAACCAGAGTTGGGGACGCACC
>JANMIS010000144.1:0-6025 GCA_031375925.1 Synechococcales cyanobacterium OTE_70_concoct_197_sub | reverse complement strand
AGATTAAAGATACTTGGGATTCCAGTTAAGCCGCGTAGTTATACACAGGAACTTCAGTAAATCGATCGGGCATTCTCCGATTCAAAATTAGTTGCTGAATAGATTCAACCGTAGAAGGCGCGAAAAGCTGTTCCCCCGTTTCTTCATTGACCCGAACCGGAACGTTCTCGATCATAAACACCTGACCGTTGGATTCGATCGTGTAGGTCACTCGTGTTTCGACTAGGGGTTCAGGCATTGGGTCTTCCATTTATTTTCCATTGTAAATTCGATCGCGCTTCTGTATTAATATCTATGCCGATCGAAGCATCACGCTAGTATTTTTCTGTGCCTCTGCATAGATTCGGAGTGCTGCTGCCATATGGTGTCCAGCGTCTTCACCCATCGATCGAAACCATAGCAATGTTTCAGTATCGATAGTCACAGCAACTGTATCTGTAGATTTTGTAGGCATTCGGAGTTTTGCTTTTGCAAAGAACTCGTCTGTCAACGGCGGAATATCTGAGGTGTCGATATCATCATCCGTCATGGCATCAATTCTAGCCCAGTCGGTTTTTGAGGTATTGTTCATAATTTTTCCTTTCATATGAGAGTGCTTTTCTAAGCGAGATAATCCGGATCGTCTCTGGGTCAGGCTCGGTGTACACAATGACAACGAAGCGTTGATCTAAAAGTCCAGTCCCAATCAATCGTTCTTCGCCGTAGTCTGTGCGATCGTCTATCTTGACCACCATAGGCAGGTCAAAGATGCGATAACCATCTGAAAAATCGAACCCATGATTGCTACGATTTAGCTCGTTTTTGCACTCATCCCATTCAAAATTCATGACCTAAACCCTAACTGGGATGAAGTAGATTCTATTTTAACCCAAACCGCTGAAACATCCCAAATCCCAAGATCTGTATGGGCGCGCATCCCGCGCCCAACCCCCACGATAAAGGGGACAAAAACGTTGATGAAGTCTCTCACAAGTGAGAATCGCCCTCATCCCCCTTCTCACTTCTCAATTCAACATTCTCAATTACGCAAGCTCGATCGCGCGTTTTACGATCGCCTCACTCGTAATCCCATTAAATGTCATGAGTTCACCCGCTGAAGCCGTCGTCTCCCCACGCTTCCACGCAAAGACATCCCGGTTCGCACGACTGCGAAGTAACACAGGTTCCAACATATTCGCCGGACCACCCGTTACCCCGATCACCACATCCCCACCAAACATCGCGTCAAACGCCGCATCCGACAAGAACCCATCGTCCGGCTCTGAGCAGCTATCCCACAGCACATCAGATGAACGATACAACCGACGAGGATTAACAACCGCCACTACGCGAACGCCAAAGCCTTGTGCTTCCAATTGTTTCGTCGCATCCATCACAGGACCAAGCACCATATCGCCGATCGTTGCCAGCACCACCTTCTTAGTTCCTGCACTTTCATGCAAAATCACACCCCCGTTCGCAATCGCATCCCGAGTTTGTGCAAAGGTCGATCGAATTGGCAATGGCGATTTACTCACCGTAATGGTGATGCCCTTGTTAAAAGTTCCGATCGCCCACTCGTAACAAACTTGAGTACTATTGGCGTCGATCGGGAAAAGCGCAAACACATTTCCGGTGCGCAACATGGATGCAAAATAGGCTTCGATTTCCGGACGTTGATGGGTCCAGCCATTGCGACCTTGTTCTAACGCGCCAGCTGTGAATAAACAAATTGTTGAAGGCGTCGGACGGCGCAGCTCTGCCATTGCCTGCGTCACGGTTTGCCAAATAGGAACACCATTGATCGCAAAAGATTCATAGGAACACCAGAGCGATCGTGCCCCAAACAATGCCATCCCCGCAGCAAGACCTGCACAAGCATCCTCACTCAGCGGCTCGTAGACTTGTCCGCCCGGTGATTGATTGTAGAGTGGGTCTTCCGTAGGATGGTTAATTTTCAGAACTTGATTAATATTGGCAATGCCAGAGGCTTCATTACCGTCAGCGTTTGTAACAACGAAATCACGATCGGTTTTACCAACAAAACCCACAATAGCACCCATTGCAGTAGTCGAAACCTTCGCCTCGCCGCCCACTTCAAACTCTTGCAATGGTAGCATTCCTAGATCTGTCAATGCACGAGTGGATTCTGTCACCGCAACCTTGCTTGACGAACCGCCACCCGCACGAACGCAATTATCGCGAACCAACGCCCAAGCCTCTGGAGATAAAGCACAGGACTTCATGCCCGCAATAATGTCGGCATTGTCTAACGTATGATGTGCATACAAATTATGAGATTTCGCACCCCGAGCATGAACCCCTGCACCCTTAAGCTGCTTAATAATCAACACCGTCAACGTTCCACCCAGCGCAGACTTTGCCGCTTTATCTGCTGCGGCTAACACCGCCTGGTTAAACGCGAGGCGTTTCTCAAATGAGAACATTGTGCTGTCTACATATTCACCGGGTTGGTCTTGGTCATCATAATCTTTAGCATTAATCAAAACCACTTCTTTGAATCCATTTCCAGTCCAATAAGCAATCATCTCAGCATTAGACTTTAGCGACACCATACTATGATGCTCTTGCGAAAAACCATTCCATACTAATACTGGAAGGAGGTTCGTCACCTTTGGATAGGCCGTATTAAAATGCCCGATCGAACTCATAATGTATGGCTCACCCAAACCGCCATCGCCGATCGTACAAGGGAACAACACCCCTGGATTAAGCAACGCCCCTGCCATCGCAAAATGCTGCCCCTGCCCCAATGGACCAGCCGGAGCGAGCAATCCCGGAATCTGCCCCGATAGATGCCCGAGTAGACCATGACGTTCGCGGAACCGATCGCGTAAATTTTGCACAGTCTTAATCCCCATCTCTTCCAGGGACTGATCCAAGAACATCGCACTGTAAAATCCCGGTGCGTGGTGCCCGACTTCCGTAACAAAGTTTTTGTGTCCCAAGAGCACCAGCGACGCATAGGCTTCCGCTTGACTAGCAAACCCTCCTGGATGTCCTGACGCCTTACTTGCCGTCATTTGGAGCATGAGGTAGCGCAAGGCATCGCTATAGAGCATCACCTGATAGGCCGCTGCCGCATCCGCCGAATTCACCGCCTTTGCACCGGGGGCAATAGCGCTCTGCTTGCCATACTGCTCAAAGCCTTGAGGTGCTTCACCAAAATACTGAATACCGTCGCAAAATGCAGGTGTGCTCATAGAATACCTTGACCTTGGGCTAGACTTAACAGCTATTCATCCTACCGCGCCAACTGCACGATCGATAAACCCTGCCAGACATTAGGCGCGATGCCGAGAATGCTCAATCGCCCCTTTTTTGTTCTTTCCTAGCCCGAACTCACGTTCAGGTTTAGATCTGCTATCTTAGGGGAAAGGCCAACCTTATTAGAACCTTAACCTCAGTAAAACTTTAATCTCCTAATGCCAACTCCCATCTCCCTCAATGCGCGCCAGCAGCAAGTTTTATGGGCTACCGTTCGTCATTATGTTGCCACCGCAGAGCCTGTGGGTTCTGAAGTGCTGGTCAAGGAATATGGATTACGGGCGAGTTCGGCGACCGTGCGCAATGCCATGGGTTTTCTAGAGAAGGCCGGCTTGCTCTACCAGCCCCATGTTTCAGCGGGTCGCATTCCCTCCGACTCTGGATATCGCATCTACGTCGATCGTCTCCTCCAGCCTATTGAGTTACCCCAATCTATTGAGCAAATTTTGGCCGATCGATTGCGGGGAAACAACTGGAGCATGGAAGCGGTCTTTAAGGGAGCGGCGCAGATTTTGGCAACGTTGAGTGGATATATTACGCTGATTACGCTGCCGTTGAGTCGCAGTGTGGAATTGAAGCATGTGCAGTTAGTCCGAGTGGACGATACGAAGTTGATGATGATTGTGGTGATGGATACCTACGAAACGGAGTCGGTGATGGTCCCGCTGACTGGGGCTGAGGATTTGGATTTGGATTTGCTGGAACGGGAATTGAAGGTGGTGTCGAATTTTCTGAATGCTCAGTTGCAGGGCCGATCGCTGTCTGAATTGCAGAATTTAGATTGGGGTGAATTAGGGGCAGAATTTGAATCCTATGGTCGAGTGGTGCAGTCGATGCTACAGGAACTCGATCGCCGATCGAAGCCCTTACAAAACCCGACACAAATTATGATGAGCGGTGTGGCCGATGTGTTGCGGCAGCCGGAGTTTGGGGAGTTGGCGCAGTTGAAGATGATTTTGCATTTATTAGAAGATCCTCAGCAGCAATTGATGCCGTTGATTTTTGATGTGGCGGAAGGGGATGATTTGCTCTCTAGAGAACAGCGCCGCGTGACGATTCGCATTGGGGCCGAAAATCCATTGGAACCAATTCGGGCCTGTACATTGATTTCATCTAACTATCGTCGCGGTTCTGTGCCACTAGGCAGCGTCAGCATTTTAGGCCCGACTCGGATGAATTATGAAAGTACAATAGCGCTAGTAGAATCGACCGCCGATTATCTGTCAGACCATTTATCGGAAACCTAAAGTAATTAATCTAAAGCAATTAAAACATTGGCAAAATCTGAAAACGATCGTGTCTCTTGCGTTCATCTTTGCAGCTATTAGGCGTTAGCAGATGGGCGGTTCCCGATTGGGGAGGTTGGCCAACGTCTGCTAATGCCTACTTCAGTTGAACACCATCGGTTCAACACTATCGGTTCAACACTATCAAAGGGTACTTTCAAATCCTATCTAAATCGATAGACCCGCTTTGATTTTTAAACAAATCTCCAATGCCAAACTATCGGGAATCTCAACATCATCAAACGTAAGAATTTGTCCGACTTCGATCGGTTTAGTAATCGTGACCTTTTCAAGTAGACCGATCGGTACCGCATTAGGATGACTAGAGAATTTACTCGCGATTCCCCGCACCTCAAAGCCACCAATCCCTTTCTTAATCACATCTCCCGCGACCAAAGCTTTCTTTGCCACAGCCATGACTCCCACCTTAGGTGTCGTCGTGTTGTTCAACAGCACACCACCACCCTTCAACACTCTGCGAATGGTTTTAGCGACTTCTAAATGGCAAAGATGATAATTTTGAGAAATTGCATAGAACGGACCTTCACCCATTTTTAAATAGCGCAAATAGTCTTTTTGTTCCGTCTCATGTTCTGCAATAATAAATACGCCCGCAGGAGATTTCGGTGAAAGAATGTAGTCACTCACGCAATGATCTAACCGCTTAGCCTCTTCTGCAATCTGCACGCCGCCTGTAAGAATATCCTCAGAAGACGGCCCCATTAATCCGTCTTTTAAAATATCTGCCCCCAAGCCATTAGCCACAAATGCCTGTTCAATTTGGACCTTTGTACCATCGGTAAACGAAGTGACTTGATCAAGGCTAATGCCCTGACGATCGGACCAATAAGCCATATCTTCCGGAGTGGGCAATAAATTTAGAAACCCCTTGATATTGCCATAGACCAACGGCTTAAAGCCCATCTGAATTGCGCTTTCATTCAGCGCTGCCAGACAGCCCGGTTGATCGCCTTCTGCTTCTGTAATCAATCCCTTTTGCGCGAGGTATGCCCCCGTAGTCACATGCACTTCTGAGTCCATCGTCACCACCGGAAGGCCCGCTCCCAAAACCCGATCGAGTACCGTTGTAGCCCACAGCACTGACCCAGTGCATTCAACAACCAAATCAGAATTTTCAATCAATTCATCGATCGAATCTGTTAATAAATTCGGCCTAACAAATTTAAAATCTGGGCCGACTTTTCTGCGAGTCAAGACTTTAGTGACGTTTAGACCGGGCTGCGCCTCCAATGCCAAAACAATTCCTTGCCCAATATAGCCTGTTCCAACGATTCCGATTCTAACTTCAGACTGTGCAGTAACCGCAGAATTAATAATCATAAGAATACGCTTTAGGTAAGGTTAATGGTGAAGGTGTAGCTAATAGACTTTGGATAGACAATTCTAGCTTGACCAGAGGAATGAATATATCCTGACGAACATTATCAGGCCGATCGACCGCGATCCCATGA
>JANMIS010000140.1:0-10796 GCA_031375925.1 Synechococcales cyanobacterium OTE_70_concoct_197_sub | reverse complement strand
AAGCAAACCAAGAATTGTGGATTCGCTATTGGCTCGGAGCAAGCGGGGTTGATCCTGACTCTGAAGTGGAATTTCCAACGATGGCTTTCAGTTAAGAACCACAGGTCATGGCTTTGGTATGGATAGGACACACTGCCTTTGCTGTCTTTCCAGTACAGTACTGCTTGCTTTTTATCATCGATCGTCCGTTCACCCAGATTGTATTTGCCCATCAACGGCCCTTCTAACACCGCTTCCGGTACCCCAAAGTATTCGCGCTGAGACAGAATGGTTGCGAGTTCTTTCCGGTTGTCGAAGTTATCGCACCATTGCTGTGCTTCCATGATTGCTTTTAGCATTGCCTTGGTTGCTTTCGGATACTTATCCGCCCAATCTTGACGCACAGCCAGGTATTCTTCTGGATGCGCCGCCCAGATTTCCGACGTTAAAGCCGAAACAAATCCAATGTCGTCCGCCACAATCCGATTCGGCCAAGGGTCGCCTGTACTGAAGGCATCCATTGCCCCGCGCTTCATATCCGCTACGGTCTGAGAGGCAGGCACAGTCAGGAGTTCTACTTCGGAATCCGGATCAACGCCACTCGCTCCGAGCCAGTAGCGAATCCATAATTCTTGGTTTGCTTTAGGGAAAGTGTAGGCTGCTTTAAACCGAGTTCCCGAAGCTTTCATATCAGCAAAGAACTTCGGATCGACTTTTAACCCAAGGTTTTTACCTTTGTGCTTGTTGGCGATCGCAATGCCATTTCCTTGAGTATTGAGCTGACAAAGCACATACATTGGCACCTTAGCACCATCAGTAATAATGCCTGATGTCATCAAGTAAGGCATCGGCATTTGCCATTGGCCGCCGTCGATGCCACCCCCCGCAGATCCGATCTTCGCATTATCGCGAGCGGCACCCCAGTTGGCTTGCTTATCGACTTTGACATCCGGCATTCCGTACTTCGCAAAGAAGCCTTTCACGACGGCAATGATGAGTGGCGCGGCTTCCACGATCGGAATATAGCCTAACTTAACAGTCTTTACTTCCGGCTCTTCTCCTGCTTTTACGCCCGATCCAGCGGCAGCCGTAGGTGCAGAAGAAACCCCAGCAGGCTTATCTTCTGGCGGATTTCCACCGCAACCTTTCAGGAGAATGGAGGTGGCAGCCGTAACACTTGCCGTGACTAAAAACTTGCGCCGAGAGAATGATGTGATGGGTTGGGACATGTGCTTTTCCGTGAATGTCAGGGATTCGTCTTGCTCGTAGTTATACCTTAGGTAGATAGACATAATCAATAGTAATTTGATTATCCATAATCAAATTCTTTCTTTGTTAACCCTATAGTAGAGTCTATAGAGCGATCGAACTCCTGCTGCTGCAATGAACTTGAAGGGTAAAGATATTTTTATATCTCCTAAAAGCCAGGTAAATCACTACTTTGATCAATCCTGAAGGGCTGCGAACAGAATGGCTAGATTCATAGATAAATCTATAATGTAACCCTTTTAAATCATAGAAACCGTAACTCTATATCTATGTGACAATAGAAGTAACCTATACAAACCTGATCTGTCATGAAACAGGCCACCTTTCATCAGCTCCAAATCCTCGAAGCGGTCGCCCGTTATAGCAGCTTCACCCGCGCCGCTGAAGCATTAAACCTGACGCAGCCTACGGTCTCCCAGCAGATGAAACAACTGACCAAGTTGATTGGGATGCCCTTAATCGAACAACTGGGCCGCAAGCTTTACCTCACGGCACCGGGCAAAGAAGTCCTTGCTGCCGCCAACCAAATCACCGATCGGCTCCAGCAACTTGAAAACACACTCAACAATCTGCAAGGTCTAGACAAAGGCCATCTCAGCCTCGCGACTACCGCGACCGCCAAATATTTCGTCCCTCGGCTACTGGGTACTTTTCATAAACGCCATCCTGCGATCGAACTCCAACTCAACATCACCAATCAAGCCGAAGTTCTCAAGCGTCTTACTCGCAACGAAGACGACCTTTACTTCACCGGATATCCGCCCCAAGATCTCGACATTGAACTCTGCCCGGTTTTACCTAACCCTCTCGTTGTCGTTGCTGCTAGCAATCATCCCCTCGCCCAGCAGACTAAAACTATCTCCCTCCAACGCATGGCCCAAGAACCATTTATCCTCCGGGAATCTGGGTCGGGAACGCGGGCGATCGTTGAGCAATTTTTCGCTGAAAATGGTTTGAACTTGAATGCCGTGATGGAAATGAGCAGCAATGAAGCGATCAAGCAGGGCATTGTCGGCGGCTTAGGAATTTCAGTGCTATCGCAACATACGCTGTCTCTTGTGGCTCCCGGCAGTTCATTGACCTGCCTCAATGTGGAAGGATTTCCAATTCAGCAACAGTGGTATGCGGTCTATCCCAAGGGCAAACAACTCTCCTATACCGCCCAAACTTTTCTCGACTTTCTGCTTAATGAGGGTAAACAGATTGTGGAGAAATCACCTTAGGTTCTCATGCTTTCTGAATTTTTAGAGGTTGACGATCGTAGATTTCATCGCCTCAAAAACCTGCTGTGAATTAACCGGGAACGGCAAATGATGAATATCGGACCCTGGTTTACAGGCAAATGCAGCAGCCTCTAGTAATGCATCATCATTCACCGCACCCAATCCTAAATCATCTAAAGTCATAGGCAATCCGATCGCGCTATAAAACGCTAAAAGATTGAACCGATCGTTTATTGCTTTGCCCTGAATCATTTCTTCCAATCGCAACTGTACTAAGATCCCAAATGCGACTTTTTCACCATGCAAAATCCCGTGACTTTCCGGCAATTGCGTCAATCCATTGTGCACCGCATGGGCTGCTACCGTCCGACATTGTGCGCCGCCGATGCCACCACTAACGCCTGCAAGTAGCACCGTTGCATCCACCACTTCACACCACCGATCGCTCCCTGGATTCGCTAATGCTTCAACAGATTGGTCTAGTAATAAATCATGCAAGACCTTTGCTTGATTCACCGCTGCCATCACAAAGGTTTGTGTCGAGCTTCCACTGCTAACGCGGGCTTCATACCATTTTGCGATCGCGTCACCAATGCCCGCAACTAACGTCCGTTTTGGCGCAGTCAATACCAATTCATAATCCAAAATCAATAGATCCGGACAGCGAAACAATCCCACATCATAGCGAAAGGCACCTTCATCGGTGTAGATATTTGAGAGCGCAGTCCAGGCTGCACAGGTGGCACCACAACTAGGAACGGTAACGATCGGACAACCCCGTTTAAAAGCAATTAGCTTCGCAGCATCCAAAGATTTGCCTCCACCCGTAGCAATCACAAAATCTGCTTGGTGATGATCAAATGCAGCTTGTAGAGCTTCGATCGTAGATTCACTGCAATCAGGACGATAGCTGATAGATTTTGCCTTCAAAGACTGCGACTTGAAAACGGGGTTGAGCCGATCGCCCAAGTTCACCAAACTCGCTTCACCACCCACCACCAAAGGCCGAGACCCAAACTGCGCGATCGTCTCCCCCATATCCGCTAATATGCCAAATCCTCGCACCACTCGCGCAGGCGCAATGGCAGAGACGATCGGAATTTTGCGTTGGATAGGACTTTGGTTTGCAGGTTGGGTTTTCATGTTCGGACTCCTTAAAACCTACATGGATGACAAATAGGTATAGCCGCTCAGACATCGCTCATAATGCTGTAGCAACATCTGTGACTCCTCTAGCGTAATTTGTTTGTTCTCCATAGATACTTCGGTGCGTTTTCGCATACTTTCGATCAATGCTTCAGAGCTGTACTGAACATAGCTCAGCACCTCCTTCATCGTGTCGCCTTTTACAACATGTTCTATTTGATAGCCCTTAGGTGTGAGACGAATGTGAACGGTATTGGTGTCGCCAAAAAGGTTGTGCAAATTGCCCATAATTTCTTGGTAAGCCCCGTTCAAAAACATACCGAGATAGTAAGGCTCATCATCTTTTAAAGGATGAACTTCCAATAGAGATTTTGCCTCCCGCAGACCAATGAACCGATCGATTTTGCCATCACTATCGCAGGTCAAGTCCGCTAATGTAGCGCGTTTTGTGGGGGCTTCATTCAAACGGTGAATCGGCATAATCGGGAACAATTGATCGATCGCCCAACTATCAGGAGCCGATTGAAACACCGATAAATTCATGTAATAAATTGATGCCATCACCTGTTCGAGATCCGTCAACTCCTCTGGCACAAAATCCATGTCATACAAATAGCGCTGAATCTTGTGGCAGCATGACCAAAACAGTCGCTCAGCCTTAGCCCGTTCAGGCAATCCTAAATAGCCAAACCCAAACAAACTAATAGCCTCTTCTTTGAACTGTGCAGCGTCGTTGAAAGGTTCTTGGAGATTGTCGGCGGTGATGGATTCATAGGTTTCGTAGAGATTGCGGATGATCATGTGATCGGTCTCTAACAAAGGTTCAACATTATCCTCCACCACATCACTCGATCCCAAAATATCAAACACCAAGACCGATTGGTGCGACGCGATCGCCCGTCCACTTTCACTAATTAATGTTGGCACCGGGAGATTGGCCTGCGTACAAGCATCTTTGATGGCAGCAACGACGTCATTGGCATAATTTTGCATGTTGTAATTTTTCGAGGCTGCAAACGTAGTTTTGGAGCCGTCATAGTCCACCCCCAGCCCACCGCCCACATCCAAATACTTCATATCTGCGCCGAGACGAGCAAGCTCGGTGTAAATATGCCCTGCTTCCCGGAAGGCATCTTTGAGCACGCTAATGGATGAAATTTGTGAACCAATGTGGAAATGCAAAAGCTGTAGGGAGTCTAATAAATCTGCTTTTCGTAGCTTTTCAACAGCCGTCAAGATCTCCGGAATCGTCAGCCCAAACTTTGCCCGATCGCCCGCCGAAGTTCCCCAGCGCCCCATGCCCTTGGCACAGAGATTGGCACGAATCCCCACGACGGGCTTGACCACGAGTTTTTGACTGGCGAGAATAACCTGCTCGACTTCCTCAACTTGCTCCATGACGACGATCGCGGTCTGGCCTAGCTTCTGTGCCAGCATCGCCGTTTCAACATATTCCTGATCTTTGTAGCCATTGCAGATGACCAGCGCGCCCTTTGTGTCTAACGAAGCTAATGCAATCAATAATTCTGGTTTTGATCCGGCTTCTAAGCCAAACTGGTAAGGCTGTCCAAACTTCACCAAGTTTTCAACAAAATGCCGCTGCTGGTTACACTTCACGGGAAACACGCCGCGATAGGTTCCGGAATAGTTGTAGCGAGCGATCGCCTTGGCAAAGCAGGCATTTAATCGCTCAATGCGGTCTTCTAGGATATCTGAAAACCGAATCAACAGCGGCAGTTCCAAATTGCGATGCTTTAGCGCATCAACCAAGTCGTGCAGATCCAATGATCCCCCGCGCAATCCCTTCGGGGATACGGTCACATGCCCCACGGCATTGATGGAAAAATATGGGTCGCCCCAGCCATTGATGCGGTATAGCTCCTCGCTTTGTTCAATGGTCCATTCTTCTACGGGTTCGGGTTGAGGCTTCGGCATGGGATTTTCGCTAGGGGATTTCCCATTAGAAGACCGCTTAGAATCAGTCTTCGGACGACGATCGGTGGCTAATTGCACGATCGTCTCCAAAGTCGTCTCTAAGCTGTCAGGACTGATCTCATCGATCATTTTGCCATTCGCCATCGTTAAATCCATTGCCTGTCCAGCCATTGTGAAAACCCTACAAAACAACCCTATGAGTGGTTTAGTTTATCGCATTTGCCCAAAATCCGCGCCCCGAAAAGCACCGCTCTTGGTGGCTATGGTTTATACCGTCTTTGCTGCTACTCTGATGAATGGAAATCTCTCTAACGTTAAGCTTGGGAACCCATGGAAAGAACATTTATTGCCATCAAGCCCGATGGCGTGCAGCGTAAGCTTGTGGCTGAAATCATTGGTCGCTTTGAACAAAAAGGCTTCAAGCTCGTGGGCCTGAAGCTCATGAAAGTCAGCAAAGAACTCGCAGAACAGCACTACGGTGTCCACAAAGAGCGTCCCTTTTTCCCTGGCCTAGTTGAATTCATTATCTCTAGCCCTGTGGTCGCGATCGTCCTCGAAGGTGACGGAGTTGTGGCATCGGCGCGCCAACTTATCGGCGCAACCAATCCCTTAACTTCTGAACCTGGAACCATTCGGGGTGACTTCGGGGTCAATATTGGCCGCAATATCATTCATGGATCCGATGCCATTGAAACCGCACAAAGCGAAATCGCCATGTGGTTTAAGGAAGAGGAACTCGTTTCCTGGGATCCAACAATGACGAAGTGGATCTACGAATAATTGCGATCGAACTAAAAATTGATGGTAAAAAAGCAGGTGCAAAATTTTAGAGTTTTGCACCTGCTTTTTACATGCCGTATGTTGAGTGACTGTGTTAGTGTTTCTCGGCGGCTTCTTCCGATCGATCAACCTTGGCTAGATCCGCACTCGCTAGGTCCGGAGTCAAATCGTCAGTCCCATCTCGCTTCTTAGAAAATCCCCAGGCAAAGACCGCACCGATCGCTAACACCATGATCCATTCCGGCGGAACTAAGCTGTCGTTAAAGACCCGCAGTAACAGGCGAAAGCCAACAAATGACACCGTGACGTAGCCCGCATCTTCTAAATGGGTATATTCCTCTAGCCATATCATAAACTGACCCGCCATGAAGCGCAGGGCAATGATGCCGATCGTTCCCCCAAGCAGGATTAGCCAAGTTTCGTTGGAGACTGCGATCGCGGTCGTCACACTATCTAGGGAAAATGCCAAGTCAGTCAGCGCCAACACTGGGATCGCCTGCCACAAGTTGGCAAATCGGGGAGCAGTGTGGCCGCCCTCTTCTTCTTCTTCGGGAGAGGTAAAGTGTTGAAACACGAGCCACAGAAGATAGGCTGCACCCGCTAGTTCAAACTGCCACTGGTTAACAACTTGGGATGCAACGAGGATCAATCCCATGCGCAAGATGTACGCCAAAGCAAGACCAATATTCAAGGCCTTGGCTTCTAGTTTCGGGTCGCGAAGTCCTTGGGTGATGGCAGCAAGCGCGATCGCGTTATCCGCTGACAACACCGCCTCCAACGCCACCAACACCGGAAGAATCAAAAAAGACTGGGGGGTGAAGTGGTCTGGAATGAGCTGAGTTGGGTTGAGCAAATCGGAGATATGAAAGGATTCCAGCATCGGTAGGCGATCGGTGGGCGATATTAATTAACGTGAATTTCAGTTTAGCATTGCCTGACTGGGCGGTGACTCGGCGCTAGTGGGGTGGACAACCGAAGAACCCTTCTTTGCCTTTTGTTACAAGTAGATTCCGTTAACCTCCAGTCATGGGGTTTAATCAGAGAGCTAGCTGGGCTTAGGATTGGTCCTAGTTCTGGACTGCCCTAAGCTAGCTTAATCACTAGGAGCAATTACAATGACCGATTCCCAAATCATGGTGGCCCTTTTTGTGGCCCTGATCCCCGGTATCTTGGCGTTCCGTCTTTCGACTGAACTGTACAAGAACTAAACGTCTCCGGGAGGATAAAATCCTCCAAAAAGTCCCTTGACTTGATCTAAAACCGCTAAAACTATCCTGAAGCAAAATGTTTAAGGAATGTTCTAGCGGCTTTATTTTGCGCTTCGGGTCGGTGAGGCGTTTTGCGAATTTTTAGGATGGGGATCATGGCGTAGTGGCAAAAGACACATCCGTAGAACTACAAGACGATCGGCATGAGGCTATGGATCAACTTTTGGGTAGGCTTAAATTGGGCCTGTGGTGCGACGATCGCGCACTCTTTTTCTTTAAATTGAGTTTTTTAAGCGATAAACTTTGGGTTTCCGATCGCTCGATCGCAGGCTAGACTGTCTGAACTTAGTTTTTCTTATAAAAAAGAAGTTCAAGTAAATCCACTGATGATCAATAACAGAAACTCTGGTTTTCTGGTCAGGCATCAATGCATCTACTTTACCAAGCCGATCTGAGTCTTTTCATGAAGCCTAATGCGGTTGCTTCTTTGAAAATGTCCTTTGTTCGGGAATGAATGTGATTTTGACACTATGAACGCCCTCCCTGATTTCCAGCCCCAGCGCCGACCTTCGCGATCACCCATGCGTCGTCCCGGCACCCAAACCCAACCTCAACGCGCCAGTCGTCATCACCGGATGATTGCAGCGGAGACTTGTCTGCGCTTAGGCGTAAACCTAGGATTGAGTGCGATCGCTATATCAACGTTGGTCTATTTGGTTCCTTACCGCACATCCCAAACCTTGAAGCTCAAAGAAGTTCAAAGTGAAGTGGCGCAGGCCGAGTCCCGTGTGGCGAGTCTCCAAGCAGAATTTGCTCGAAGCTTCGATTCCAATCAGGTAAAGTCGATTTTGCAAGAACAAACGCATATGGTGGATCCGAGTCAACGAGTGGTGATTTTTGACGATCGTATTCCGATGGAAGGCGAAAAGCCCGGAAGCGTAGCCAATCTTCCCCGCTAGAGGGTTTGGTAAAGAAGCCTCTCCTTATCGAATTCTTGCTAGATCATAAGTACTATATCACTCCTGTGCCAATTCGGGATTCTCTGTATAAAATGTGCGTAAGGCTCCGTTAGAACCCACATGAGGCAGAGATATGGCGATTATTTCGCTCAAGGCTTGGTACATCGAAGAATATGAGCCGCTCAAGCAGCTCCAAAAGCGACCCTATGACCTGCGGCTAAGTAAAAACAGTCTTTTGAAGTCGGGACTGCGGGCGGACTTTTTGGATGAGTCTGAAATTGTGATGCAGGCTCCTTGGTTCCAGCGTTATCTCGAAGGGGAGGCGGTGGAGTTTTATATTGAGGGGAGCGGTGGCTATGCGATCGCTAATATTGACTTGAGCAGTCACGAAATTTATTTCACGAAGCAGGATGTTTTGGCCCATCTGGAACCAACTATATTCTTTTCTTATCAGCAGGCTTATCCCGAATCGAGTGAGATGCTGCGGGATGAGTTGACGGCGATCGTCGAGTCTATTAATCGCAAATCTCGTGTTGAGATTTCCCTGAAGGAATCCCATCGTCTTGATGATGGTCCTGTGCGGCTCAACAGTCCGGTGATGCGATCGATCCGTCAGAGTTTGCTTTACATAGCGGATGGAACGTCGATCGCTCAGATTGTTGATGTTGCGGTACCGCAGTTGATCCCAAGCCCTCAAGTCTGTGTGGAGACGGGCTATGCGCTGCAATGTAAGCGTCCTGAACAGATTTTGATGATGCAGATGGAGCGATCGGATGTGCAGGGGCATTTTCCCTTTGATCTTCCCACCCAAAACCGTTTGGTTTTTAAAGACGCAAAACAGTTGCACCAATCTCTCCCTAAGGCGATCGAGGCGCAACTGAAACGATTTAATTTGTTTTAGGTGGGCTAGTCCTTACGGACGTAAACTACGACTCCGCTCAGCCCACGAGACTTTGAGGACTGAGCGGAGTCGTTCGCGAAGCGTTGCGTTAGCAAAGTCCGGATTTAATTCCTTAATTTACGGAAGGCCCGATCGCCCCAAATAAATTGCTTCATCACTAAGTAGGCAAAATATACGTTGCCGATCAAGTACCGTTTCCAGAGGCGACCGGGTTCGCTGATGAGGCGGAAGAGCCACTCTAAGCCTGCTTTTTGCATCCAAAGTGGGGCGCGCTGGACCATACCCGCGACAAATTCAAAACTGACGCCAATGCCGATCGAAACCGGAACGCCTAATTCTTTGTAGTGTTGGGCAATCCATTTTTCTTGTTTGGGTGCACCTAATCCCACAAATAAAATATCGGGTGCGGCATCTTGAACTAATGCGTTAATCCGATCGCGTTCATCTGTATTATTCTCAAAGCCGAAGGGCGGAGAATAGGTCCCGACAATATTGAGTTTAGGGTGACGCTTTGTGAGAATATCTGCGGCTTGATCCGCCGCTCCCGATCGTCCTCCTAATAAAAAGACTGTCAAACCCTGCTGTGCGGCGATGGCGACTAATTTTTCAAAGAGATCGGTGCCATTCACTCGGCCCCCCAGGGGCGATTTTAAAAGTTTGGCCGCCCACAATAGCGGAACGCCGTCAGGCACTGCTAGCAATGCCTGCTCATAGATTTGACGAAAGGCGCGATCGTGCTGGAGACTGACGAGGTGGGCGACATTGGGCGTGACGACGTAGCTGGGTTTTTGGTGGGAACGAACTTGTTCAAGAATGATATTGATGACTTCGTTGAAGGTGTAAGTATCGACTGCGATGCCACAGAGTCTGATGCGGGGTTTGGTTTGGTCCGTAGGCTGCGTGGAGTTAAAATACATGGTGAGAGACTCCAGGATTTGACTGATTTAGATGAATTGGGTTTAGTAGGCTCCGGCTCTTTGGAAGACGACAGCGATCGTTTTGAGAACAATCTTTAAGTCGTACCAAAGGGACCAGTTTTCGATGTATTGAATGTCGAGGCGAAACACATCTTCAAAATCTTTGATTTCCGATCGGCCTGACACTTGCCACAGTCCGGTAATTCCAGGCAGGACTTCATGACGAATGTGGTGATGCTCCGAGAAATGTTGCACATCGCGAGTTGGCAATGGACGCGGTCCGACAAAGCTCATTTCACCCAGCAAAATATTGAAAACCTGAGGGAGTTCATCGAGACTGTACTGTCTTAGGAAACCTCCAACGTGGGTGATGCGAGGGTCGGATTTCATTTTGAATAAGATGCCATCTTTGCATTCATTTTGCTTTTCCAAAACGGCTTGAATCTCATCGGCATTGGTCACCATGGTGCGAAATTTCC
>JANMIS010000125.1:0-2089 GCA_031375925.1 Synechococcales cyanobacterium OTE_70_concoct_197_sub | reverse complement strand
GGTCCCGGTGAGAACCTGGGTTGCCCCTTGTTTGACAGACCAAGAGTACGTTCGAACAGCTCGACCGGATACTGCGGAGGAGTTCCCAAGATCGATCGCCAGTTTGTCTCCTTCTTTGACATCCTTGAGCTGGTTCGGAGTGAAGACAACGCTTGGATTCACCTTTAAAGTGAAGGAATCGACATCGGTCGCCCCTTGTGGATCGGTGGTCGTCTTTGTAACGACGTAAGATCCTGCGAATTGCGGCTTGAATTTGAAATCTTTGCCGGTAGCGGTCGCAATGAATTGCCCGCTATTCGAGACAACTTTCCATTCATAGCTTAGTTTCGCCGCATCTACCGGACTTGGGTCGAGGGTCGCATTGTCAGCGACGGCAGACACGCTAACTTCGGTACCTGCCTGAATAGCACCTGCAGGAATCCCGGCAACTTTCGTGGTGGGTGCGAGGTTGGCGACGACGATCTTCGTCGAGCGTGTCGTTTTCGCTCCATCGGTATCGGTAGCCGCTATGTTGAGGGTATAGACTCCATCATCTGCAAACGTGTAATTGGTAACAACCGTTGATGGTCGTTCGACCGAAATTGAAGCGGTGAGCGGCGTTTGGTTAAGCGGGCGTGTTTCGGTGAGGACCGCTGGGAATCTTCCCATCGTATCCACCACCTCGGATCGATAGGTAAGCGAATCGTTCGGAGTTTGCTCGCCCGATTGGGCAACACGGGTGTTTATGGATACGCGGTCCCAGTAGACAGGGACTTGGAAGCTAGAAGTACTCCAAATTAACCCTACCGCTGTTATGCGTGAGCCACTCCCAATGCCAATCTTAGCTAGATCGAACTCAAGCTTCGTCCAAACTTTTTGCGGTGGCAAATTGCCAAGTATGATTTCCGCACCTCCCGTTCTTCCAAAGCCAGCTCTCTTTGAGAATTCTTTTCCCGAAGCATCGACCCCGAGAATCTCCATTCCAACAAAATTTGTATTCTGCGAACTGGCAAACAAGACACTCGCCGAGAGCTTATCGCCGGCTCCCACCAGCAGGTCGGAACCTCTCAGCCAAGCGGCTCGATAAGCTCCACCGCCGTTAGGTAAGGGTGCTCCAGTGATCACCTTGCTTCCAGACATGGCCGGAGGTGTTCCCGCAATAAACAACGCGGCGGGTCGCACACCGGGCTTTTGCGTGAATATATCGACGCCAGGCGCATAGGTCTTGCCGCCAGGTTGTGCATCATCTGCCCACACGACATCGCGAGACGCAGGAAACAAGTAACCAGTATTAGGGTTCCTGGTAGTCGTATAAGCGAGTGCTTTGTCGAACTGCCAGTAGGCGACCAAATTCGGTGTTGACTCAGTCAGTGTTTTGAACGTTTCTGCGACGATTTCTTCCGTCGACCGAGCTCGATTGAAGATTCGTACTTCGTCCATCGAGAAACCGCGCTGGCCAAGTTGGAGACTTGTGCCACTATTGGGCTTGTAGCCCGCAAAATCGATCGACTTGATTTCTTTCCCATCGACGATGAGTGAGAACTTGCTGCCATCATATCGAACCGCGACCTGGGTAACCGTATTCGGCTTTACCAAAGCTGCAGGTGTTGCCACAGAGATGGATTGTCTATTGATGCTTGCCGACCAATAGACCTTTTGATCCACACCCTTGAAGGTCTGAATTTTGAATCCTGTTTGGGCCGACGAAACATCGATGACCGACACGGTTCCATTGACGGGTGGTGTTAGCGCATCCGAAGTGGCGATCACCAATGCCTCCAGCGTGAATTGCTCCGTTCGCAGAAGGTCTGACATTTGCGCAGTGATCGTGCCGTCGCCATCTTTGGAAAGTTGGATGGCTTTCGACTTCGGTGTCTGAGAAAACTGCGTCTGGACTCCCAAAGGTGATGTTATCGTGACATCCGTTGAAATAGAATCTACCGGATCGGAGATGGTCGTATTCTGCAGCAGCGAGGTAAATGTTTGAGTCACTCCCTCGTTGATCCCGTTGATTTGAGCTGGGAGCGTTACGGTCGGAGCAACATTGCGAACGATTTGGAACGGGTTGGTTGTAATCACACCCGGCCCATTGCGAGTCGAATTCTCATCG
>JANMIS010000060.1:0-6827 GCA_031375925.1 Synechococcales cyanobacterium OTE_70_concoct_197_sub | reverse complement strand
CCTACCGGATAAGTCCGATCGGCTTCCCTCGATGTACTCGACATAGCCCGAATTAGCGTGGGTTGCCCGCTCTGAAAGATATAGAACGTAGCTTTCCATTAGGGTTTCACCCAAACTTGAGTACATCTTTACGGCTCCGTTGCCAACATCGAGGCCGATCGGCAAGAAGTTGGTAGAATGTGGCGCGAGTTGGCTAATTTCTGCCAATTCGTGACAGTCATTACCGTTAGTTGTTTGAATCAAAGTTGCGCTAGACATGGTTGAAATCCTTACCCTTACTGGGTTTGAAGTAGTTTTTAGTGAAATAGTAGTCAATGGTCAGAAGTGGCACGATCTGGCAGAGATTGGCTAGATGTGCCACAGATTGCCAGAACGTGTCAGAGGGCTTAAAAAGAGTGGTCTAGCGGTCCCAAGCTTCAGAAATCTCCCAGCGCCGATCGGGTTCAATCTGTCGAATCCGTTTCAGATACCCGGTGAATGTTGGCTCTGTCGGGAAGGCGATATGTTTTTCGTCGTAGCCGTTGCTAAGGATTACGTGGGTCATGAGATTTTCAGGATTGAGAAGGTTGTCATCACTCTGCATTCATCGGGGCTTGTGACCCGCTAGGCACGACGGCGCTAGGCTGCATTAATGGGGCATTTTCTCAGGACTGCCGTGGTCCTTCCGCTCACCCGGTGAGTCACGGCTTTGGTCGGTTGCGCTCCGTTCGGTTGTTTCGTTTCCATGCAATTACTATAACGTGATTCTTTTCAAGCTGTACCGTGTTGATAATGAGACTTACTTATGTAAGAAAGCAGGCTATAAAAGCTTGAAACCCTTATGCAAAGAGACTTGAATTAATCAAACTGTACCGTATTGATATAATGTATTCTTATATCAATACGGTACAGTTTGATTGCTATACTATGAGGGCGAGTCTAATATTCAGGAGAATCACCATGTACACCGCCGAAATGCCACGTAAAGACACCAAACTGAGGCTTGACGATCGAATCCTTCTAGCTCTCCGAGAGAAAGCTAGTGAGGACGGTATGAGCTTCAACGCCTTGTGTGAATCGATCCTGTTTAGCTTTGCTAAGGGGTCGGGGAAGTTGCCGATCGACGCTGAGCCATTATCAGAAGGTCGTGGCGGCAAAAGACCGGGTTCGGGTAAGCCGAAACGATCGCTCAGTGATCCAGCGGATACTGAAACTAATTCAATTAAGGGCACCGCTGGATCATCTGAAGCGCGATCGGTGGCTGATGTGGATGCGATCGATGGAGGGGACAATGAGTAGCCAAACGGCGATCGATCGGTTTAATCCAGATGCCTTGATGCTGCAATCGGGCGATTTTGCGATTCGGTTCGACACCTTGAGAAAGCAGAAATACGAAATCTGGTTAAAGCGTCCTGAGGGGGATTTCCTTTGGCTCTTGATGCAGGAAATCGAGAAAATACCTGAGCCTGAGGGGAATCAAGCCCATGTAGCACATGACAAAGTAGAATTTGCAAATATCGTGTTGGGTGTCGCTGCTCTAGAACAGGTCATATCTCCAGAAGCAATTCAAGTCATAAATCAAGAACTCAAACACCTTGCGCCAAAGATTCACTTATTTTGGAGAAGCTTGCAGTTATTCAGTGCTGTGACTCGGTACGCAAATGCACACAGTATTGAGCTTCCCGAGTCAATGAGAGATGCAAGGCAAGCTTTTGGATGTTCTGTTTTGAGGGCAGTCAGAATCCCTAAATATGACTCAAAGACTCCATACAGAAAAGTCCTCACGGAAGCGGCAAAAGCTTTAAAAAACAAACAAAATCCTTTCGGTGATGCCTGTCCAGAAGACAGAGAGTTCGTGCAGTATGCTTTCCAGTTTGCACACTGGGATGATTCGATTCGTAATACTGAAGCGTCTTTGCCAAATAGTGAGCGGCAGATACGTGGCAGTTTACGGAAGGACGTTCGTGATGCGCTCTCAAACTATGCCCGATCGATGACAACCCTTGGGTCTCATTATAAAAACTGCCCGAATCTTGTCGCTGTTCAGTACGACTCCGAAAATCGCGCGCGTATCGTTGGACAGAAAGGCAAACATATTTCGACCGAGTAAAAAGCTGTTCTTTTCTGAGGGGATGCTAGTTTTCTGAAAAGACATTCTCTATCCTGTTCAGCAGTAGCACCGGGAATAACAATTAGTCCCCAGTAGAGGTCAAAAATGAAAAATCGGAGAAACCCCACCGCTGTCCGATTCACGAATGAGCAAAACGATCTCATTCGTACTGAGTCGGCGACCACTGGCCTCCCAAAAAACAGAATCGTCAGGCTCGCGATCGATGCCTATTTCTCAGATCGATCGGCTGCTTAAATGCTCCGATTTCAACCTTGTTCACGGGTCGGATTCACGCCAAAAAATTACCCCACAAGCGACTCAGAACGCCTACGGGGTTAGGGCTTGAAGACACCCAACTATTAAAAACTTAGTTCCATGATCGCATACAAAACGCCTGATGTCCAACCCCCCGAAATTGGCGGATCGACAAAGCCCACCTTTCACCCGCCCATCATCCTCCAAAAGACTGAAACCGAGTTCCAATCGGCAATCCGTGACGAATTCATCAACAAAAGTGGGATTTCCCCGGCGATGTTCGACACGATCGCAGAATTCGCCAGCGATCAGGACATCCAGAACGGCGAAGTCATCGGCAACCCGATCGCGGAATTTCTGAACTGGGAAATCAAAACCAGTCAGTCAGGCTTCGGCCCCATTAAGGAAAACTCGTTCGCCCTACTGCTCCGAAATGAAGATGGGACACCATGGCAAGCAAAGCTTAACCAGCAAATATGGGAGAATCTTAAATCCCGGTATGGTAAGCCCTACATGGCTCCTAAGCGTTCTGAGGGTGAACTATCCCCCGCATACCTGCCACCGATCGGCCCTGCAACCCGTCAAGCGATCGGTGTGTTTCAAGGTGTTGAATTCCCGTCTGAGGGTTCATTTTGGGACTTCGTTGAAGCTCAAAATGAAATTGATATCGTTTTAGGTGAAGGCGGTAAAAAATCCCTTTGCAGCCTGTCCTATGGGGTAGTCACGATCGCACTGTACGGCTGTGATGCCGGGTCAAAAAAGATTGATGGTCAACACGTCCTTATCCCCGATTTGGCGAGGTTCTGCCAGCCCGGACGGACCTTTGTTCTCGCCTTTGATAAAGACCAAACCCCCGAAACGATCGAACGGGTACGGGCTGCTGAGTCGCGCTTAGCTTGGTTGTTGAGGAAGCAAGCTAAAGGCATCACCGTCAAGGTCGCAACGTGGGAAGCTTCTCAGGGCAAGGGGTTAGATGACCTTGTGGTGAATTGCGGTCCTGAGGCGTTGCATGAAGCAATTCTTGAATCAACGGTCCCACCTAGAGAAGAATTGTGGATGTGTTTGGACAGCCACAATCATCAGTTGGGAACATGGGTACAGCCAAAGGATGAGGACAAAGAGCCGTACTTCAGCCCTCAAACAAATTTCGATTTGAAGGTCAGCAAAATTCTTGAAGACTCCACAGGCGGCGGGATTGAGTTCGAGGTGACTTGGATGGAACGATCGATCGTTCGCACCCGTCGCGCCTTGGTTAAAACCCACGAAACCCTTACGGTGACAGACTTCGTGAAAGCTCTGACCCGTGGCCTGAAAACTCACCTCACCGCCAAATTGAAGGTGGGCGATCTTGCTAACATCATCCAAAATCGGAAAACTCAATATTCCCGAAGCGGCGGTGTGGTCTACCGTCTAGCCGATCGGGTTGGACAGCAGGACGATGGGACATGGGTGTTTGAGAATGCTCAATTCAAAGCCGATGGAACCCTGACCACCGAACAGGAATCTCGGTGGATGTTTAATGAATCCCTCGGGGAGCTTGAAAAAGTCCCCAGCCCCGTCATCGCCCCCCAGAAACCCGAAGCACTGGCGACCTTAGCGAAAGCCGTGCCAGGATTCTTCCACGTTGAAACGGTTCCTCTGGTTTGGTTCATGTGTGGTTACAGCGTCGCAACGATGCAGAGACAGGCGGTTATGAGACAAGACCATGCATTTCCACAGGTGAACCTATTCGGAGATGCAGGCGGCGGTAAAACAACGGCGGCAAAAGTCGGAGCTTCTCTAGTCGGGATGCACGGCGATCGGAGCATCATCACTCGGTTCAGCGAGTCCCTGATTTATGAACAGGTGAAATCCTTGGGCGGCGTGGCTTTAATTTTGGATGACCCAGTGAAAAAAGGGATGAAGCAAGAGTCTCGTGATGCTGTCGATAACTTTCTCTGGTCAATGTACAACGGCGTATCACGGCGTGTTCGAGGCAATGAACAAACCCCGAATACCAATGTAGTCGTGACCTCAAACGTCGCGCTAGGCGAAGGAAATCAAGCGATCGAATCACGACTCTTGAAGCTTCATTTTCCCGTCCGTCCGGTCAATGAAGCGGGATTCCCTGCGCTAGAGAAGGCTATGGGCGAGGCAACCGGGGGACTCTTCCAGTTGCTAGCCATCCAATACGATCGCGAGGCTGTTCGAGAAATCCGATCGCGGCTCCTGGAGCATTTGACCGGATCTCATTCCCGAATATCGCTCTCTATGGCGCTTATGGTGTACTTCACCCAGAAATTCTGTGATGTTGCCGGGGTAAGTTTTGACGCTTTCGAGTACGCAGTCATGCACTTGTGCCCAACTGCCAACGATTTTGATTCAAACAAAGACTCATTGACCGACTTCCTAGAAAAACTCGCCATCATGCGATCGGAGGGTCAAGTGGGAGAATGGAACCTGACTCAGGATAAGGCTGGGGATTTAGCGATCCACCTTCCCAGTATTTGGGGCGGGTTTCAGTCTCGATTCAATCCCAACTACTCGCAACAATCCCTAGAGCAACTCATCGAAGGGCGCGGCGGTTCCAAGAGCAAGGTAAGGCGCTTTGTTGGCACGAAACAGGAGTGTGCGGACTTCAAAAAAGCGCTCAATTTGTGGGAGATGGGCACAGGGGGAAATGTCGCACCCCTAGAACCCAAAAAGACCGAAAACCGAAAATCGGTAATTGTCCCCCGAGTGATCGCAGAGGCGGCGGGATTCTCCAATCAGGACGTCATAGAACCCGAACAACCCACGGCGGCTCCTATGGCAGCACCAATCGCAGAACCCGAACCCACAATAACGGCGAAGGCTCCCACACCCGAACCGATCGCAACTCCTCCCCAGAACGGCATCCCCCTAGGAACATGGGAGCATGACGCAACCTCATCGCCCAAGCCAAAACGAGCGCCAACCCATTGCACCCCGGACGGCAGGGAAGGGATTATCGATCGGGAGTACGGCGGGAATTTTGTGGTTCTCAAGACTGTGGACGGGAAAACATTCCCCGGCATATTGAAGAGTGATTTAACGCCGATCGGAGGTGGAACCCATGTCGCAGCTTAAACCCGGCGATCGGATTCAATACATCGGTGAAAAGGACAGGCGGCACAACTGCGAATCGATTTGGGGCGTTCCCTTGGTGGTTCACACCGTCAGAAGCTATTACCTGAGTGCTGTCCTGCCAGACGGACGCTTGACGAGTTGGATTGATTTTACTGACGTGATTTTGGATGAGGAGGTTGAACCATGCGCCGCTTAGAAGACACCGACCTGATTAAATCTAGTGAGGTTCGGGCATTGCTGGGGAACATCTCACCTAGGACGCTCGATCGATACCGCGCTAAGCACTGGCATTGCGGGATTCATTACGTTCAACCGATCCAACGCTGCATGTATGTGAAGCCGATGATTCTGGACTGGCTAATCAACCGGAAGGAGCCAGGGACACATCAAAGGGCAATGGAAGCATGGTTAGCTGCGAACCAAGTTCCTAAAACCCGTAAACGAGCAAGCTAATTCCCTAAGCCCCGGATCCAAGTTCGGGGCTTTTTCATGGTCGATCGGCTCTGCTACCGAGTGAAAAAAGTTTGCTACCTGCCTGCTACCCCCAAAAGTAGCATAGGAGGTAGCAGCTACAGCTCTTGCTAGACAAGGATTTCAGTAGTTATGCTACCTTGCTACCTCCGCTACCGTCAAAAATGGGTGCTTCTTTATTTTTGGTATGATGAGGGCGTGAGCAACCCCGAAAGAGAGGCGATCGAACTTATGACAGTCGCAACTGACCGACGAATGAGCCTAGAGGAATTTTTGACCTATGACGACGGAACCGAGAAGCTTTATGAGCTTGTGGATGGGGTATTAGTTGAGATGCCAACCGAGAGCCGACTGAATCACAAAATCGCATCCTTCCTATTTGCGACATTCCTTAGATTGGGATTACCTGAGGAACTATTGACGATCGGGGTCCAAATTGCCGTGACCTACAGCTCTGTTACTGCGAGACAACCTGATTTTGCAATCTTGAGTGAAGATTGTGCGGCGGCGTTGGAAGGTGCGAGTAGTGACGTTATCGAAACAGGGATGATGCCCCCGGCGCTGGTCGTCGAAGTCGTATCCCCCGGTGAAGAGGGAAGCAAAAACTACGATCGGGATTATGTAGACAAACCTAGAGAGTATGCCGATCGTAGAATTCCTGAGTTCTGGTTAGTTGACCCTTCTCGAAGATGGGTCAGGGTCTTGGTACTTGAAGGGAGTTCGTACCAGTTCAAGCAATATGTGGGGACGGATGCGATCGTCTCTCCCACCTTCCCGGAACTCAACCTAACGGCGGCGCAAGTTCTGACGGGAAAGCGAGTGGTATGATTCTGGTATACCAGTTCTAACAACCGTGAAAACCCTTATATATCAAGGGTTTTGGGCGTATCCGTATTCCTTCACACGGAAGGGGTCACAAGTTCGA
>JANMIS010000034.1:0-3861 GCA_031375925.1 Synechococcales cyanobacterium OTE_70_concoct_197_sub | reverse complement strand
GCGATCGTTTTGAGAACAATCTTTAAGTCGTACCAAAGGGACCAGTTTTCGATGTATTGAATGTCGAGGCGAAACACATCTTCAAAATCTTTGATTTCCGATCGGCCTGACACTTGCCACAATCCGGTAATTCCGGGTAAGACTTCGTGGCGAATGTGGTGATGCTGCAAGAAATGTTCCACATCGCGAGTTGGTAATGGACGGGGTCCAACAAAGCTCATTTCACCCAGCAAAATATTGAAGACCTGAGGGAGTTCATCAAGACTGTATTGTCGTAAGAACCCGCCAACATGGGTAATGCGAGGATCGGATTTCATCTTAAATAAAATGCCATCTTTGCATTCATTTTGCTTTTCCAAAACGGCTTGAATCTCATCGGCATTGGTCACCATGGTGCGAAATTTCCAGACTTTAAACGGTTTCCCTCTTAATCCAATGCGCGTTTGTTGATAAAAAATGGGGCCGCGTGAATCAAAGGCAATGACTAATCCAACCGTAAGATAAACAGGTGACATAATCACTAAGAAAATCAATGCCCCAATAAAATCAATAATTCGCTTTGTCCAAAAGTCAAGACCTGTTAAGAATGGAGCGCTGAATTTAGCACAGGGAACGCCTTCGATCGCCCCAAATTCTTCTTCTCTGAACAGCGGTTCTAAAACACTAGACAACATATAAATGGTGATGCCTTTGTTTCGCAGTTTCCAATACAAATGCATGGGATCTCGAAGGGCCGTGGTCGAATGAACAAAGACTTCTGAAACGCCTAAAATCTGAATTTGGCGTAGAGTTTCATCAATGCGATCGGCATTGATCGAATCTAGGCTATTGCTGCCGCAGAGTCGGTGGTAAGGTGCGCGGGAAACAAGTGCTGTGACTGCCTTGAGGTCGTTAGGTGCGGCAATCACAAACACCGGATGGCGAATAAAGCCCCGCTTCCAAACTTGGAGAATGAGTAGATTGGAGGCATAGCGACCCATGCTAATAAACAGCAGACTAAAAATTGCAGTGAACAGAAAGGTCGATCGGGCAATTAAGGCTTGGGGAAGATAGAGAAATGCAATAAGAAGAAGGATTAGATTCGATAAGAAGACGGCTTTGATAATGTTGGGATAATGCCGTCTTTTTTTACCGCTTTGATAAAGACCGTAGCTAGAAAAAACGATGATTTGGATGGTGAGAATAACGAAGACCATGCTAGGCGTTTCCTGGATACTCCAGGTTCTTTCCCAGGTGGTTCCAAAATGCTCACTTAGGAGTCTAGCGGCGATCAGCAAAGTGCTGTCGAGAGCCATGAAATACAGCGTTCTGGCCCCGCCGAGTTTGCTGCCTTGGCTAAACTGAGCAACGGTGGACGATCGTAAGTCGGACATGAGACGGGTTCTGTGAGACGCAGTGCGTCCCTTTCTCCCAAGGTCGATGTTTGTAGACATAATAGGCAACTGATGTAGGGGCAATAAAAGCGGTAAAAAATGCAGTGAATAGAAGAGTTTGAATTAAAAGTTGCATTGAAGTGGATATTGAAGTGAAGTATTAAGTGCAGCGCCTAGAACTGTCTTAGAAAAGTGAATCTGAGGTTGATGCAATGAATTTGAATTGTCATCTGATGGGGTTCTTCTATTGATGATGAAGGGAGATGGTCTTTTCTGGAATCACCCTAGAGAAGTATCTAGAGAAATTAGAATAGAATCCTTCAGGAGAGAGCCAATTTTTCCAAAGTTGATAACATTGATGTTGTAATTCTATGAACTCTTCAGATGATTTTGAATTGTGAAAACTCAAGATTCTCTTAATAATTTCATCTGAGGTCTTCTGAGGTGTTGACTGCTCTGGAACTCTGATACAGTAGTTATCCCAATTGATAAACTCTTCAAAAGGCAGCTCACAGTCTGTGTCTAAAAGAACTGGAATTCTGCCGCAGGCAAGGGATTCATAAAAACGATTTGAGTAGTTAGCGGCCCCCCGGCAGCAGAAGACATAATCGCTATTAATCATGTTTTCTAAAAATTCAATGCGCGATTTCTCCTTTTGAATTTTGTCAGATGCATGAAAGAAAACAGCCTGCTCTCGAATGATGAAACTATTGCTAAGTTCCGATCGTTTCAGTAGATGATTAAGGACTTGGTATCGTAAGTCTTGACCTTTGTAAATGGAGACGGCGAGACGTTTTTGGGTGGCGAGCATGTAACTTTTGTAGGCGATCGTTTGGAGTTCTCGCTTCAATGAAAGTGGACGCGCAAAGCCACAAAAGCTCAGAACGGGCGGGGATGATTGAGATTGGTCGCGAGTGGGAAGTTGACCTTGAAAAAAGCTTTGGATATAGTCTTCGCAAAAGAATGGCATGACTGCGCTGCGAGGGTCTTTCTGATGACGCGATCGGTATGCAGATTGCCGAAAGATTTTGCCGCTATATAGATTGCTAGATTTATCGCTAGATTGATTGCTGGGATGACTGGCATCAAATCCAAAATCTAAATCAATTGCTTCATCAGAGCAATCACTGCTGAAGAGCACTACAAGAGGCTTTTCGGCTGCTGTCACCTTTTCGGCAAAGGCTTGGGCTAGATGTTTTGCTTTGCGATCGATGGGACTGCGCCAAGCATCGCCCCGAATGCTTCCCCAGTCCATTGGAAGAATGGCTAAATCAGCTTCTTCTAAAGATGATGTGAAGGTGAAGAAAATGTTGCCATTTTCTAAGTAGGCATTGTAAGGACTAACCCACGATCGGATTTGTGAGCGATGCAGGTCGCGCCAAAATGGGTAAAGGATAGAAGCAGGGGGCATTCCGTCGGGGAGATAGCGGCGATCGGAAAAGAGCTTTAACTGATGCGGTGGTGTGTGCTGTGGCATTGTGTTTTAAGAGATTGGGTCGATTGCTTGGAATGAGAAAAATGATTAGTTATGTGTCAAATCCCCAAACTTCCGATTCTGGGAGTTTTAAATAAGCTCTGTGTTCGGAATTTTTGCTCTTGGAAATAGGAGGTGATTTTGAGCGCGAGTTGTTCGAGTTTGGTGTAGAGCGGTCGTGGGGTAAATCTCAATAGATAAGCAGCTCCTAGAGTGACGAGGGTGCGCTGTGGCTCTTCGCGGAGCGTGCCGAGGCTTTGGGCGATCGATCGATGCATCATGGTGACGGCGAGTTCGCCATCTCGCAGTGTTACAGCGCGGCGGGCAACGTAGCGAAGATAGTAGGCTTTGGCGAGGTTTTTATAGCGGTTAAGTTCCGGAGTTGCCGCGCAAGATTTTTCAATGACTCGTTCGATCGCTTGATATTGAACTAAGGCATTAGCGGACAATCCGCCTGCGTGAATGCGGTACAGCGTGAGGGATTCTGCAATGCCTTCGAGTTGCCAAGGGGTGGTGGCAGCAATGCGGGTCCAGCATTCGAGGTCTGTTGCATCTGCCTTTTCAAATCGCAATCGCTCATCAAAGTAGAAATTTTCTTCAACGCCGTAGAGATTGTCTTTGAATTCAATAGATTTTAGGGTTTCGCGCCGGATGACAGCGGATGACCCATTGCCGACGGGATTACGACAGAGCACGTAGGCAGCAGTGATGTTTTTGAGTTTGCGCGGCATTTGGTGAAGGCCGCTGGGTTTGCCATGGTCATCAATAAAGGCGGAATAGCTAAAACTAATGCCCACTTGAGGTGAGCTATTCAAATGATTGACGTGTTTTTCTAGTTTTTCAGGAACCCAAAGGTCATCGGCATCAAGCAGCGTAATGTAATCTCCTTGCGCATGACGAATTCCGGTATTGCGCGCACCGGGAAGTCCGCGATTACTTTGGTGAATGATTTTGATACGCCGATCGGTGAATTGCTCACAAATTTCTAGACTGCGATCGGTGCCTCCATCATCC
>JANMIS010000751.1:0-2392 GCA_031375925.1 Synechococcales cyanobacterium OTE_70_concoct_197_sub | reverse complement strand
ATGCCAAAGGCGTATTCGACGGTGGGGTCGGATCCGAGGCTCATGCCTGTCCTAAGGCGGTTAGTGAAGACACCAGAAATGAGAGGACGCTCTTGGGGAATGACGGCTTCTTTTTCGACGATGCTGGCGAGTGTGACCCATTGCAAAAGGTCGAGCTTAAGCGGATCTTTGCCTTGATTAGCTTGATAGATGGGAAGCGCGACTTTTTCAAAGCGATCGATCATTTGTCCAATGATCTGATCAGGAGTCACATTACCCGCTGGGACTTCGTAGGTATCTGGGAACAGGAATCCTTCAATGATAGGGAGATTTTTCGGAAGCCAGGGATGCTTACTAGCGGCGGTCGTGCTGGGATAGCGCTGAATGGCTGCCAGGAAATCTTGGGCTGCAAAAAACTTCTGGTCTTCAAAGTAAGCGGCCATTTGTCGGATATTCCAGCCTTCAGGAATGGTAAATCCTGTGGTGACAACTTGCCCAGTCCAAATTTTTTCGGCGATTTGGGGGAGTGATTCCTGGGGAGAGATGGAATAGGACCCCGCTTGAAAGCCGCCCGATCGACCACCTTGTAGTCTTGTCCAGATTTGCCATGCGTTACGCGATCGGAGCAGACCTGCCTCAGTCAGCCGATCGCTAATGGCTTGTGCGGAACTGCCGGGGGCGATCGTAATAATTTTGCTGGCTTGAGGTTTTTTTGAAACGGGTGCGGTTTCGGCTTGCCACCAAGAGTTGGCTTGCCAAGTCGCTATGCCTATCAAGCCCAAGGTGACGGAAGCCGTCAGCAAGAGTTTACGTATCCCACTCATGAAAAAACCATCATTTTGAAAATCAAGCCTGATCTTAACTGACGATGTATATTTTTCTACTATAAGTTAGATGTGAGATGCATGCTTCTCTGAACCCTTGGGTGATTATTCGGGTGATTCAACGGGCAGGACGAGTCGATAGTGATTAAGATTAGTTGTGTGAATTAGCTATCAAGTAAGTGGTGCGGTTTTATGAGCAGTTTATTTCGTTGGATTGGGTCGATCGTTATATCGATCGTCATCATGGCGGGTGTCATGTCTCTAAATATTTATCCTGCGGAGGCTTTTATGTTTCATTTTTCAGGCAGTCGTCCGACTAACTTAGGTGTTCAAAATGGTCGATTGGCCGCTTGTCCCGGCACACCTAACTGCGTTAACTCCCAGTCTACCGAACCCGGTTCTCAAATTGCAGCGTTGAAATTTCAGGGGGATAACCCGATCGCCCAAATTAAAGCTGCCGTCTTAGCGCAACCAGGTTCTGCCATCATTTCTGAAACCGATAACTATTTGTATGCGGAATTTACGTCGAGTTTGATGGGCTTTGTGGATGATGTGGAATTTTATGTCGATAGCGCCGACAAAACAGTTCAAGTCCGATCGGCTTCCCGCTTGGGAGAGTCTGATTTAGGTGTCAATCGGAAACGAATTGAGGCCATTCGATCGATGATGTAGGGATCAAATGCATTTAAAAACTGGGTCATCACAATGGGCGACCCAGTTTTATTCAACTTAGATTTACTTTTTTACTGAAGGTATGTGAATTCATGAACACACCACCGCCCGAAATCCTCAGTCTCAACCAAATGAAACAGCGATATCACGATGAATGGCTTTTGATTGCCTACACGGATATTGATGAAAATCTAGTGGTCCTGCAAGGCGAAGTTCTCGCCCATGCTCAAAATGCCAACGACCTCTACAAACTGCTTCCCCGATATACCGATCGCCCAGTTGCCTTCGAGTACATTGGTGAGATTCCTCCTGACTTTGCTTTCATGCTATGACTTCACGGATTTACCCAGTTCAAAAATCAGGCAATCTCTTCATTGTGAAAGCCTCGATCGGACGATTGAATGCGGCTCCAAGTATTTTGCAGTTGCTCATTGATACGGGGGCGACGCAGACAGGGTTGCCGATCGATTTCCTCACCGATATCGGTTGTCCCACAACGAGCAAAACACCTCAACGCACCATCACAACCGGAAATGGAGTCATTCAAGTTCCGATCGTCCAAGTTCCTTGGCTGAATTGTTTGGGTCAGCGAGTAGAAAACTTTCCAGTTCTTGCGTTGCAATTGCCTGTCTCTCGCTATATCAATGGGATCTTAGGCATGGATTTTCTCACCCAGTTTCAAGTGGTGATTGATACGGGTAAAGGAGTTGTTACGCTGCCGTAGGGCGATCGTGCTTCCCAAGGTAATCGTCTCTGGGCGATCGAGGGTTCGATCGTAAAATCCTGATTTTTTATTAAGAAATTCCTACAAAGAAATGGGATTCAAAACTTTATTTTTCTGTATTAAGTCAAGAAGGATAACACTGATATTTTCTATTTTTTCCAGGCTTAAAATTGAAACTTTAGCTGTAAAATCG
>JANMIS010001074.1:0-8191 GCA_031375925.1 Synechococcales cyanobacterium OTE_70_concoct_197_sub | reverse complement strand
GTCGCCGATCCAGGTGGTGAAACTGCCATCGACCCAGGAGCCACTGTGGAGCTGTTCGCTGGGAATTTCTTCGGTGGTGGGGAATATGTCGAGGTATTCGGATACGGTAACGAGTTTGATGTGGGGGGTTTCGTTGAGGATGCCGTAAAGCGTAGTGAGGAAGGGGATGCCGTCTTGGGGGTAGAATTCCCAGCAGTTTTCGCCGTCGAGGGCGATCGTGACCAAATGAGGTTCGTCAGAGCCTTGGAGTTTGCGGGAAATGGCTTCGAGGTGGCCGACTAGATCTGTGGCGGCTTTTTGAGCGTCCATGCCGCTGTAGGTGAAGCCGATTAGATCAGAAAGACGGTGATCTCGGAAGACGATCGCCAGGTCGCCGTTTTCTGTGGCTAGGCGATAGGGACGATAGAGCATGTCCGGATCTTGGACCGTGCCGCGCTCGTCGCGATGGAAGAAGTGTTTCATGGTCCAACCGAGAACCGCTTCGTCGGAGCAAATCCAGCGAATGCCTTCTTTGGCGATGTAGGGCAGGACTGCTGGGCTGACGGATTGTTCGGAGGGCCAGAGTCCGCGCAGGGGTATGCCGAAGCGTTCTTCGTACATTTCGCGGGCTTTACGGAGGTGACGGGTGATGTCATCGGGGTAGCGGAAGCGTTGTTTTGGGAGGCCCATTTGGGGGACGGCGACTCTGCCGGAGTCGGTATCCGCTAGGAGGGGCATGATGGGGTGGGTGTAGGGGGTGGTGGTGACTTCGAGTTGACCGCTTTCCTGCATGGCGCGGTGTTTTGGGATGATTTGGCTGAGGATTTCGCGGTGTTTTGCGATGATGCGTTGCCGATCGCCGAGGGTAAAGTCTTGGCCTTTATCGAGCCAAGCGCGAATTTCGGGGTCGTCCCAGAAGAGGGGGTCGATCCAGGTGAGATTGTGCCAGGTGAGGAGGTCGCCGTAGTCGCGATCGGTCCAGTTTTCAAAGCACCAGCGACGGCCATGGGTTTGGCGTTGGTTGTAGAGTTCGCTGTAGCGCCGATGGGGGTCAATCATCGTGCGGTGGTGGGCATCGAAGAAGTGTTCGATGATAAATTCTTTAGTCTCGGGGAGGAGTTGGTTGAGGGGTGTGAGGGTGGCTTTGAGGTAGGGGTCTAGGGCTTTGCCTTCGACGTAGTCTTCGATTTGCATCATGAGTGAAGGGACAAGGTTCACGGTTTGATGGAGGTTGGGATATTTTTCGAGGAGAAGGATGAGGTCAAGGTAGTCCTTGGTGCCATGCAATCGAACCCACGGCAAGCGATATTCACCTTCAGCTACGCGACTTTTGTAGAGAGGTTGGTGCTGGTGCCAGATGAAAGCGACGTGGAGAGGATGTGTCATGGATTGGGGGTGAGTAAAGAGTAAATAAAGCTCGTAAGTATTATGGAGACAATTTAGGGTGTTTGAGGTGAATTCTTAAGGGTGAATTTTGTATTGTAAGGGCCGATCGGGCGGGGATCGCATGGGGATCAAGAGAATTGTGTCGGTTGTTAAATTAGATCCGGGTGGCTCTTACCCCAACCCTCTCCCAAGTGTGGGAGAGGGGGCCGGAGAATGCCGATCGCATCTACGGCGTAACGATGAAGTTAGACGGAATCGCCTCAGCCTTTCCAGCATTTACCAGCGCCTGATAGACAAACGCCGCCACTTCTGCGCGAGTCGCTTCACGGTTAGGATTCAGCATCGTTAGATCGGGATAGTTCACAACCACGCGCCGCTGCGTTGATGCTGCAACGAATCCGGTGGCATAGGCCGGAATCGCTGAGCCATCCTTATATTTTGTCAAAATCGAAACATTCCCTTCCCCAAACTGCAATCCGTTAGCGATCGCCACCAACGCCTGCACCCGAGGAATCTGCTGTTCGGGTTTGAAAATATTGCCAGGATAGCCCGTCATAAAGCCCCCACGATTCGCGGCGGTAATCTGGTTAAAGCCCCAAAAATTGCTGGGCACATCCCCAAACACCACGGCATTCCGAATCGGCGCAGGGGTGAAGGCTTTCGTCACGATCACCGCAAACTGTGCCCGTGTTACAGGAGCATCCGGCTTAAAGTCACCCTCTGGGAAGCCTGTAATCACTTTTCTCTTCGCAAGTTCATTAATGTATCCCGCAGCCCAATAGCTATCTGGAACATCTTTAAAAGCAGGAGTGATGGGAGTCGGGACCGAGCCGCCTAGTAGCACATCGCCGTAGATATTGCTAGCAACTAAGCCATTGCCGACCGCAGAAATTTGCTGGCTACCGGAATTGTTGACAGCTAACTTGCCATTCGACTGAATGGAGTTTTTACCCTCTTGTTGCGTGGTCCCAAGATCAGGCTTACCGTCCATAGTGACGACAATGCCATCCCGAAGATTATTGCGAATGCTATTGCCCCGCAGAATTGGCTGAGCCTTTTCGTTGATGTAAAAACCATCTTGATTGGAGATCACCTGGTTGCCTTCCACCAGCGGAGTCGAAGTCCCCCCGATCGCTAACCCAAACCCCGTATCTTGCATCACATTGTTCCGAATGACACCCTTGGCCGCCCGCGCGACAGAGATCCCATTGCCTGCATTTTTAATAAAAACACTGCCCTCGATCAAGGGATTGGCCGTCCCCGTTACCATGATTCCTTCCCGCTGACTGTTTGAGAAGGTGCTGTTGGCGATCGTGGGATTGGTGGACTCTACCCAGATCCCTGTGCCACGAGAGAGGGGATTGGTGACGCTCACTCCCCGAATGCCACTATCTTGAACTGCAAAAATGGTGACATTTTGCCGCCCTAGGGATGGAGTGTTCACTTGCCCCCCGCCGACGATCGTTGTCGTTTGCCCCTTACTGGCCTCGTCACCCCGTAGCGTCACCCCCGGCTTCAGGACTAATGGAAATACCTCGCCGGAACTGCTGGTATAGCTTCCCGGAGCGAGTTGAATCAGGGTTCCAGGTTGGGCCTGCTGCAATGCGTAGGCGATCGTCTTAAGGGGAGACGCTTCTGCTTTGCCCGAAGTTGGAGAGTCCTGACCCAAGGCTGCGTTGACGTACAGCACCATCGTTCCGGCTTGGGCGATTTGGAAGCTACTAGGGCCTTTTGGTATCCTGAGCGGACTTGCAATGGCCGAGTAATGGCTCATTGTCACACTAGAGCAGACCCATGCGATCATCAAACAACGGGCACTAATCACTGGATTACCCTGAATTTTCATAAAACCACTACTCTCAACGCAGACTTGCTTGAGAAATATAGCGTAACCCACCGAATTAGAGACAATGTTTTAAAGTTTTAAACTATAAGTCCTAGATTCTCAATAAGCCAAGGTTTCTAATGTTTCACGAAGATAGGTATGAACCAACTGATCAACGCTAGGTTCCTGTAGCACTTCCACTTCGTTGCGCTCAAGTTTCCAACTCTTGAACCCAGCGCTTTCAGCGATCGCCCGCTTCAGACCCTCCCAAGCCAACTGTTCAGAAAATTGGGGACTTTGATTAGGGATAGAAAAACTTGCCATATCCACATTCATCCATGAAATGATTTAGAACCGAACTTTAATCTCTAGAACTATGAAAAATTCTCTCGTGCCTGAATAGCATCCATCCATACGACTTGGTTTGCTGTATCGACAAGAACAGTTTCTTGACTCTCATCACAAGCAAAGTCCAAAATTTACAGTTGCTCTAGGTTCTAATAGTAACGTTTTGCCGAGTTTTTTAGGAAGCTAGGCGGCTTGTTTTCTATTTAAAAACCATACTTTAAAAGCAACGATCGCACCTCAACCCTCGTAGAGAGGGGGCTGAGATACGATCGTTGCGACCTACTAATAGGACCCATTCTCCTGATCTTACTGAGTCCGATGTTGGCTCAATGGCTGGCAGCCGTCAATTCTTCAGTCACAGGGGGTCTCAAGACGCTGAGCCTTCTGCTCTTGGAGCTGATGAAGGAGCATCTCAGTCTCAGCTTGTAACGATAGGAATCGTTCACGATGGTCCGCATGATACAGAACCTTCATTCGATCGATGACCTGAGCGTGGGCCGGACTCGGGACTGGGCTTAGGGGCTTGCTCAACTTAGCAGACGTCATTGTTGGGGTACTCATGATTGTTTCTCACACCGCTTGTAGATATTAACTGGTTTTGTTTAGTTTTGTATCAACGTTTGTTTTTTGGAGTCTCGCCTTCATGACAGAAGAATATCCTGAGGCAAATCCTACAACTTTCTAGGAGGAAGTTTAAACAAAATACCTTCCAGCCAAAATTTTAACTAAAACACGAGGTGCTCAGTGTATGCCTAAGGACTATTTTGCATTGAATTAGGTTCCCAAGCCATTCTGTAGCGCCTCTCTAGGGCGGATTTATCAGAGGGATTCATGCCAAGGGGGCCGGAGCAGGGTAAAATGTGTTGTAATTCACCTTTAGAAATATCCCCCATCGACTGTGACCATTAGCCTGTCTGCTCCGAACAATGTCGCCAGCCATAAGCCTGTCGCCCAGCGATGGAGCGGTTTGATTGAGGCCTATCGTCCCTACCTTCCGGTCAGTGATTCCACACCGATCGTTTCTCTATGTGAAGGAAATACCCCTCTGATCCCAGTTCCCACGATCGCAGCGGAAATCGGTCGAGGTGTCCAGGTCTACGTCAAGTACGACGGTCTCAACCCCACGGGAAGCTTTAAAGACCGTGGCATGACCATGGCAGTCACTAAAGCGAAAGAAGCGGGTGCTGAGGCTATTATTTGTGCCAGCACAGGCAACACGTCGGCGGCGGCAGCGGCCTACGCTTGTCGCGGTGGACTGCGATCGTTTGTCTTGATCCCGGATGGCTATGTTGCCCTCGGGAAGCTGGCCCAAGCGTTGATGTATGGTGCCGAAGTGTTAGCCATTAAGGGAAACTTCGATCGCGCCCTAGAAATCGTGCGTGAAATGTCCGACAACTATCCCATTACCTTAGTGAACTCCGTTAATCCCTACCGACTCCAAGGCCAAAAGACTGCGGCCTTTGAAGTGGTGGATGTTTTGGGTGAAGCGCCGGATTGGCTCTGCATTCCGGTGGGAAATGCGGGAAATATCAGCGCATATTGGATGGGCTTCAATGAGTACTACGCCGAGGGTCGCTGCAAAAAGCTACCCAAGATGATGGGTTTCCAAGCGTCCGGTTCGGCTCCCCTAGTGCAAGGATCTGTTGTAAAAAATCCTGAAACTTTAGCGACTGCCATCCGCATTGGAAACCCTGCTAATTGGAACAAGGCGATCGAAGTCCAAAAAAACAGCGGTGGTCAGTTCAGTGCGGTGACGGATGAAGAAATTATCATGGCCTATCGAAAGCTGGGTTGCCAAGAAGGCGTTTTCTGCGAACCTGCTAGTGCGGCATCGGTGGCAGGTCTACTGAAGGTCAAGGACCAAGTTCCCACAGGGGCTACGGTGGTCTGCGTCCTTACGGGGAATGGTATTAAGGATCCGGATTCAGCGATCAAGTTTAGCAACAATGAAGTCTATGAAGGGGTTGAACCTGAATTATCCTCAGTTGCAAAAATCATGGGATTCTAATTCTTAGGTAGCAGTACGTCCATTGCATCTGCTAGAGCCATGGTTAGGTCTTTTTTCGTTTTTTCATGGGCAATCTTCTCAGCTTTGAGGGCAACCATAATCCGATCTCGCTCTGTCCAGACTTCAAAAAGTTTAGCTTGTAGGTCGGACATATTAATTAGTCCTTTGATCTGTTGGGCGATCACGTCGTCCCCGAGTTCTAGGGAGATTTCGGGTTGGGCACGGAGTCTTTCGATTTCCTGGGTGAGTTCTGCCAATTGAGATTGGGCTTTGGCAGATTCGGCTCGACGCTGTTGACCTTCGACCTCATAGCGTGATCGCCATGCATCGGCATTTTGAGTAGCAGAGATGAGTTCTGAATTGAGATCTTCTACCTTCTGCTGAAGCAGCTTGACTTCATTGAGCCACTGGACGACTTCCTTCGGAGCGATCGGATTCGTGGATTCAGGATTCATACAAAATATCAAGGTCTGGTTGGATAGTCATACTATCGCATCCCTATTTCCGAAAGTAAAAATTGTTGTGTAAAAATTGTTTGCAAAAATCGTTCAAAATTGCCTAATTTGGAGCAATCCTGAACGACAACTGGGGCTATTTCCAATCAGCCTGGGCTTGGCTTAAAACGTAGGCTGAAACGGCCTGAATTTCTTCTGGGGTGATGCGATCGGCATAGGCCGACATATTTCCTTTGCCTAAAGTCACTAGATTAACAACGGCTTCTTGAGTATCCAGCTTATTTTTCTGTAGGGTTTTAAGCTTTAGGTTTTTGCCCCAATTAACAATGTTGCCGCCGCCTACGTGACAGCCTAAACATTGCGCCTCAAAAATTTTTGCTCCAGATATCGCATCAGAAGCGTCTTGAATCGGTTCTGCGACAGCTGTACCAGAAGTTAGAAGTAAGAGTACGAACCCCATAATCACCGCCATTGTTAAGGAATGGATCCAGCGATCGAATTTTGCTTGGAAGGGGAGTATGAAATTTAGCATTTTCTCTATTATTTTTTAAGATTTTAGGCCAACGCCTTAACTGTACTGCGATCCTTCTCTCACAACCCAACTCATCTAAGCGGATCTCCGAACAATGTCTCAAGGCCTAAGCTACCGCTGCATGGTCGTGGCGAAGTCCCCGTTGACGCTTAACATGGCCAAATAGCACGGCATGACGCAACATCATTAGTACTTCAGTGTCTTCCTCATCACAGCCCTGGTTCATCAACTTCTTCAGATGGCCTTCCATTTCTAATGACAGGTATCCCGCTTCAAAAACTCGATGCACCAAAACATAAATCGCAGACATGTGTAGAACTCCGTGGCAAAGACTTTTAAGTGACCTGAATCACACGATAGGTAAAAAACGTGTAGATGCTGTGAAGGGAAACAGCAGATTAAAAATAACTTTTTGAGTGATTTTCAACATTACTCAGACTGAAATTAGTATGGTATTGAGCAATACATTATGGCTATTTAAATACAACAATTCAGGTATAAACATTATCGTGACGATCGCACTCCCCACGCCCAACACTACTGCTAATCCTGATGCAGAAAATGTACGATCGTACTTTAATCGCTTGATTCACTTAATACCATTCCCCGATGTAATAATCGATCGCCGATAACCTGTGAATGGTCAGCACGATGCATCGTACAACGGTTGTCCCAAATCACGATGTCACCCGATTGCCATTTATGTCGGTATAGTCTGTAGTGTCGAATGGAATGCTGATACAGCAACCGCAAGATTCGCTGAGCTTGATCACTCGCCATACCTGAAATAGCCTGACAGCGCTTTGGGGTCGATAAAAATAAGGCGACCCGACCCGTCATCGGATGTTGCCGAAATAAAGGATGCCAACTTTGGGTTTCTTCGTGATCCTCTAGTGTTAATCCAGTCATGACGTGAAGCACTTGGGCCTCAGAAAGATCATCTTTCACAGTGCTGGGCAAAGTCTCATAGGCATGGTATTGATTTGAAAACAGGGTATCGCCACCCGAGATGGGAAGAGTCAAAGCACGTAATGCCGTGAAAGCAGGCGGCATTGCAATGTAGCTAGTATCTGTATGAAAAACGCTCCTCGGGGGACGATCGCGTCCAATATTACTCACAATATTCAATTCGGGCTGATGTTCGACAGGTGTTTCACCTTTTGTAAAGGTCATTGGCCCTAATCTACTTAAGAAAGCAACAAAGTCAGCGTCAGTCACTGCCTGTTGCCGAAAGATCACAACCCCGTTGTTGGCGATCGTATCCTTCAAAGAAGCTAAGCCTTGATCATCAATTTCCGTAACTTTAAGCTCATTTACCTCGACTCCAAAGGGGAATAATGTACAAATGTTAGTCGGTTTTATACTCATAGTCTTATTCATACAGCTTGCTTCATACTTTGGCTTAAATGACGGGTCATAAAATTTCTCAGCGCATCACAATCTAACCGATCGACTAAATAGTTTGCCTCCTCAAAGTTATGGTGAACCGTATTCTCATTGGGAAAAGCAATGCAATTTAAACCCGCCGACCTTGCTGCTCTAACGCCATCCAAATTATCTTCAATTGCAATACAGTCAGCCGATCGTTCACCTAGTTTTTCCAGTGCGAAGGTGTAGGCGGCTTTGTCGGGCTTGGGACGAGCTACGCGATCGGCATT
>JANMIS010001067.1:0-4021 GCA_031375925.1 Synechococcales cyanobacterium OTE_70_concoct_197_sub | reverse complement strand
GTGACGTTGCAGGCGTTAATGACGGGGGAGGTGCCGGAGGCGTTATTCCGCGATCGGATTGTCCTGTTGGGGACGACAGCGACCAGTTCTCAAGATTTTGCGGCAACGCCCTACACCCATCAGTGGATGGGGGCAGACTCTTTGATGAGTGGGGTTGAACTACAGGCCCAATTTACGAGCCAAATTCTTGGGGCAGCGATGGATGGACGGCCTTTACTAAGGGTCTGGTCTGAGCCTTGGGAAATGCTGTGGATTGCCCTATGGAGTGGGGTGGGGGTTTATTCGTGTGAATGGTTGCGCAGTCCTCGACGATCGCTTTCAGCCATGCTGCTGGTGATGGCTGGGTTGCTAGGCCTAGGATATGGCGCATTTTTGTTGAGTTGGGTGATCCCGGTGGTGGCTCCGATGTTGGGGTTGGCGACGGCATTTTCCTTGGTGACGAGCTATGTCGCGCAATCTGAGGATGCGTTGAAACGATCGAAGGAATTTTTGGCCCAAATTATTGATACGATTCCAGACCCCGTGTTTGTCCAAGATCGCGACCATCGTTGGATTGTGATTAATCAAGCCTATGCTCGGTTTGTGGGTGCTGAAGTGTCAGAATTAATCGGCAAAACGGTCTACGACGTGTTTCCTAAAGCGGAAGCAGATGTCTTTTATCGGGCCGATGAACAGGTGCTAGTTCAGCAGCAGGAGCGAGAGTCTGAAGAATCTTTAACGGATCTCTTTGGGAAGACCTATGCCATTGCGACGAAGCGATCGTTGCACCGAGATGCGGCAGGTAATTTACTCCTTGTCGGAGTCATTCGCGATATTACAAGCCGCAAAAGCCTCGAAGAGAGCCTACGCCGCACCACCGAGGAACTGTCGCGCTCCAACCAAGAACTCCGGCAATCCCAGACGCGCCTGCACTATCTCGCCAATCACGACTCCTTGACTGGATTGCCAAATCGTCAGTTGTTTCATGAAAAACTGAAGGAGACGATCGCTTGGGCAGCAGGCTCTTCGCGTTTTGTTGCCTTATTATTTATTGACTTGGATGGCTTTAAACAGGTAAATGACAGCCTTGGGCATGGGGTGGGAGATCAGTTATTGCAGTCTGTGGCTAAGCGATTGATTGCGAGTTTAAGGGCGAGTGATACGGTGGCGCGTCTTGGCGGGGATGAGTTTACGGTGATTTTGCCAGGGGTGCCGGGATTGAATGAAGTGGAGATGGTGGCCCAGAAGGTGATCGAGACTTTGGCGCTGCCCTATAGTTTCGAGGGTCAAGTCGTGCGAGTGAGTGCGAGTATTGGTATTGGGTTTTATCCGAATCCTTGTCAGACCTTAGACCTGCTGCTGCTGGGTGCCGATTCGGCGATGTATCGAGCCAAGGCCGCAGGGAAAAATCAGTATACGATCGCCACTGCTGAAGATTCGAAGCAAGACTCTGGTGAGGCGTCCCTAATTCCCAATCCTGGGGGCTTCGGAAGTTCATAATTTGCTACTATTTAAGAGATAATACCCACTTCTAAATTGGGGGATCATGACATTCACGAAATCAAAATTTGTAAGTCTTGAAGCGTACCTGACAGCAGAGTTGTCTGACTTGCCGGAAGGCCGCCGTGAATATTGGGATGGAGAGTTAGCTCCGGTTATGACTGAATCTCTGTTGAATAGCGTGATTGCCAACTACTTATATTTTTTACTGATTCAGGCGGGCATTGACCATGAGCTAGTTCACCCCGGCAAGGTGGAAATTGTGGTTCCAGGTAGACCGAGGACTCGCTTTCCAGATCTCACGGTTTTAGATGACATGCATCTGGTTATGCTTGAAAAACGATCGACTATTCCCTCTGAGGGTCTACCTCCCAGGCTCGTCGTCGAAGTCGTCTCTCCGGGTGATGAAAATTCTGAAAACTATAAACGGGACTATCAGGACAAACGAGATCAATATGCCGATCGACAGCAATTCCAAATTCAAAATGTTACGAGGAGTTCACAGTTTGAGCCACTGCTTTACCGTCAAGCATAAAGTCAATCAAGCCTTGCCAACTATCAAATAGTAAATATTTGGTGAGACTGCAAATGTCTTGAAAAAATCCTTTGCGCGTGCCCCGCTTTTTACGCATCGCTTGATAGCGTTCATCGACTAATTGTAAAACGGTATGAAACAGGAAAGCCAATACATTCAGGGTTAACAGCGTTGCTGATAGATGCTGCTTCCCATGCCCAAAGTTATGCTCTAAGTGATAACCTTTCGTCTTTAATGTGTTGTGATTTTCATTCTCAGTTTTCCAGCGACCACGACCTGCCGCCACGACTAAAGCGACTGATTCATCATCAAGGTGGTGCCTTGTTACCCAACTATTGTGGTAAAGCACCGCACCGTCTTGCACCCGAATGTGCTTCACTTCACACCAATTGACCCACAAACTGGGTTCACGCTCACGCAGGGGCACCCCATTCACATAGCAATACTGATACACCTCATGGGTCTTAAGATGACGGTAATCTACCGTCAAATGATGAACTTCGCCCAAGTTCTCCAGTGATGCTAGCCATTCATCGAGCAACGGGTGAGCGGTCGGCAGACAAGTGAAGATGAAGTTCATTCCGGCAGACAAAACCGCTTCACACATGGGTTGACGGCTATAGAGGTCATCCCCCAACAATGTCACCCGTTGACCCTTCAGTGCATTCCCATGGCGTTGGATCCAGCGTTTTGCCCCATTGACTTCGCAATCTTGCTTCTCATGGCCATCCTGGGGCGTGATGAATTCGGGGGCCAGGGAAATCACGTCGGACTGACCGGGGGCAACAATCACGGGTAAAATTACGCTGTGGGAATAACTCACAGTCCCGTTGCGGTGCTGTTTATGACTACATTGCTCACAATGAATCTGGTGCGAACTAAAGTATTGCGTCCCATCTAGGGCTATCAAGAGATGCCCGCCTAGAACTTCGTAGGATTTCAACCAACCCGCTTGCTGCAAGGCTTGATACACCCAGTCAAACACCCCAAATAGCGGCACGGCGGGCAAGTTATCCAACACATTCCGAATCTGGGGCACGGTCGGTAGTGCCGTTAGGCCAAACAGGCGTGACGCATTGTTTTCTCCTTGCTGGCTCTGCATCCGATGTTGATGTTCTAAAAATGACTCACATTGCATGAAAAATACTGAAAATGCCGCTAAGACTAAATCCTTCAGACAATAGCGCTTATTGTTACTCGGTTTTCGCGGGTCAGGCATCCCACTGATGGCGCAATTCAAGGCCCCCATCAATGTCCCGAAGCTGAGTGGCATTTTGTCCATCACGCTCACCTTTCGTTGCGCATACCCTCAGTCTAACTAAAATTTTGAATTTGGAATTGCTGGCAAAGCCTCGGTGATGTTCTCTATCAGACGATCGCGCAAGATTTGCATCTGGATTTGGACCGATTTAATCACGATCGGTCATCTAAATCAGCGATGGCAGCGATCAAAGCCGACTTGAAGTGGGCGGACCAATTAGGAGCAACAGGAACACCTTTCTACGTTTTGGTAGGGCCGAAGGATACTCAAATCCTGACTGGAGCGAGTTTAAATGACCTAGAAGTAGCGATCGAAGAGGTATAGCCATGAAGTCTAGACTAATCCCCGTTCTGCTCTCTGGAGCCTTGCTGCTGGGCTTCTCGCCACCCGCTGTCGCCCAACTTCCCACGCAAGCAGTCAACGATAATTTTGAGAGTTTAAAAAAATTGCTCTTCAATCCGCAGGGCGGCATGATCGGAGGCTGCGTACTCGTCATGCTTTTCTTAAGTTGGCAATCTGGAAATGCTGGACCCAACGCCAAAAATCGCCTCGCGACTTCCCGCTGGGCCGGACCCAAGGAAAAATCTGCCGCTCGTAAAAAAGCGCATCAACAAATGAACGATCGTCGCGCCAACGCCGTCTCTTTGTTCATCGCATCCCCGAAATTGACCTATCAACCGATCGCCCTCGCCAAGCCAAATAAAGCCGCCCCAAACCCAAGCGGCCAAAAAATTGTTAAGATTACC
>JANMIS010001014.1:0-3303 GCA_031375925.1 Synechococcales cyanobacterium OTE_70_concoct_197_sub | reverse complement strand
CAGTGCGAACTCGTTTCCCCGCGACCAATGCCTGTTTGAATAGCTGGTTGAGTGTGCGACCGACGCTACTGCATTGCTGGCCGGACTGGTGACATTGTTTGACCTGAAACCAGCATCGGTACGGGTGCGGTGTCCATTAGTTCTGCCGCTGTGGAATTGGCGCAGATGAAACTGGGCGATTTATCCCGCTACAAGATCTTGATCTTGGGCGCAGGTAAAATGTCGCGCTTGTTGGTCAAACATTTGGTCTCAAAACGCGCTATCGATATGACGGTGCTCAATCGATCGATGAAACGATCGGAAGATCTCTCAAAGGATTTCCCAGAAGCACATCTGAAGCTAGGACTGATGGATCAAATGATGGCGCAATTAGCCGAGGCGGATATTGTTTTTACCAGTACTTCAGCAACGGAACCGATTATCGATCGGGCCAAACTCGAAAGCATCTTAGACCCTGCGCGTCAGGTTTCCATCATTGATATTGCCGTTCCGCGCAACGTCGATTCTGATGTCAAAGAGTTGCCTTACGTCAAAGCCTACAACGTCGATGATCTAAAGGCCGTTGTCGCCCAAAACCAAGAAAGCCGTCGTCAAATGGCGATGGAAGCGGAAGGCTTACTCGATGAGGAGGCGGAAGCGTTTGAGAACTGGCTACGATCATTGGATGCGATCGAGACAATCAGCAACTTGCGCAATAAAATCGAAACCATCCGCACTCAGGAATTAGAAAAAGCCTTATCTCGTTTAGGCACTGATTTTGGGGATAAGCACAAGGAAGTGGTAGAAGCCTTAACCCGTGGCATTGTAAACAAGATTCTGCATGATCCCATGGTTCAACTCCGAACCCAGAAGGACATTGAAGCGCGCCGTCAAGCGATGGATACATTGAATGTTTTGTTCAATCTCGAAGATGGCCAATCGAAAGTTCGAGCTTAGTACTTGTTTGGTGAAACTTCTTGACGAATTAAAGCTTGTCTAATGTTTGCATGATTGGGAATAAGGATGCTGGGACGATCGCACAATTTGAGGAAAGCGAAGAAGAAAGCATTCTGATTTTGGCTTAATAACCGATCGCATTGGTGCAGCCGATTCCTTAGCGATCGCCTTAGTTCAGGATGTTATCGTATTCATCATGATCGCCAACCCAAAACCAATAATAATCGTCACCTTTTTTCAAGGCTAATGCGCGATATCCACAACTAACGCGACTAGACCATAAGTTCTTGCCAACTTTTTTGAAATGGAGGGAGGGATGAGATGGGTTCTGTTGCCAAAGTTGATAGGCTTTTTTCGTTTTCGCTTTGACATCCGGTGGCAATGCTTGGTAAGTCTGCCAGAAATCAGGCGTCGTGAAGGACTTCATTTAAACCTCGAACCGTCTGAGTGTCGATCGCCATTTCTGCTTTTGCGATGAGGGCATCTAATTTGCCAGATTTAACATCAGCTTCGATTTGTCGATCCCATTGTTCTTCTAGATAGTTTTGTAGCCATTGTGCCAATTGACGAGCATTGTCTTTAGGCAGTTGCTCGATTGCGGCTTCGATTTCAGCCAAAGAATTCATCAGAAAACCTCTATTTCCGGGATAGTTCCATTTTACGACATAGACAATCGCATTCCCTACAAAGTCACCGATCGCATTCCCCCCTCCCTGTCCTCCTCTTCCTCCTACAACCGACTCAATATCTCAAGGACGATCGCCCCCTTCTCATAATCCAATTCATCACATAACTCGACTATTTCGATAGCAGAACTTGATCGGCGGTGAGGGTTAAACCTGGAAAGGTAGGAGAAATAATTAAATCATTCCCACGCAAGATTTGAGTTTCGTATTCATCGTCTACAAGTGTGCAAAGGGTGAGAGTTGGTTGTTTCGGTTTGCCAATGTGCCGAATGCCTCCGAGTGCAGCGTAGTCGATGATCCAGTATTCGGGAATTTGGAGTTGGGCATAGTCTTCAAATTTTCGGGAATAATCGTTTTGCCAATTGCTACTGACGACTTCTGCGATGAACTTAATGGAGAGTCCGAGGGTGATGATCGGTTCTTGGGACCAGCGGGGTTCAAGGTGAAGCTGATCACGATCGAGGACTACGAGATCAGGACGAAAGGCGATCGTATTTCCAGGTGGTTTGATTAGGCAACGTTGGGGGATGAAGTAAGGGAGGTCGAGGCTGTCAATTTGAACATTGACTTTACGACTGACGAAGGCTGCTACTTCTTCATGTTCGCCTGTAGGTTCCAAGTCAAATACTTCTCCATCAATCAGCTCATAACGATCGTCTCCGCCATACTGAATCAGGAATTCTTCAACGGTGAGCGATCGGGTTTGAGGTGGGCGTTCAAGGGCAAGGGGCATAAGCGTTACAGGTACCTTTCTGGCTATGTTGCTCACGACACTGATTATACGTTATTCGCCCCCAGAATTAGAGCAAGTGCATGGGTTAGTCGATCGTCTCTACCGTTGATTGTTGACGCGCTACTACAAAAAGACCGATCGCCCTCTCACTTCTCCCCATGGGCCTGCCCTATGACCGACTCAATATCTCAAGGACGATCGACCCCTTCTCAAAAGGGCTTTGGCGGCTTCGCCCTGCTGGGTAATCTTGAATGTTATGCCTGTAAATAATTTGCCAAGTTGGATAAGAGGTGTTGGTGCCGATCGAGACTTATCGTTCCTAACTGCCCCATCAATTCTGCACGACGGACGATCGCGAGAAAACTCAATCGAACAACAGAAGATTTGATTAATTCACTATCGGGAAAGTCTGTGTCGTTGAATTGGATTAATTCATCAAAGTTGGAAATGTATTGCTGGAGTTGGGAACTGATGCCACAGACGAGAAAATCCCCATATTTTGGCATCTCCCGAAGTAGTAAAACTGGACGGGGTTTCTTTTGTCCGTCAGCTTGGGCGATTGGCATCAAGACGACATCACGTTCTTTCATACAAGGGATTTAATTCTTTTAGGTGAGTGAGATCGTAGTCAGGTTCGTCGTCACTGTAGGCGTGAGATAAGCCCGCAAGGGATAAGCCTGACCATTCTAGGGCTTCGGGGCTGGGCAGCAGAACAAGACGAGTGCCTTCAGGAAGGTCGATCGGATTAATCGGCTCTATTTTGCCATTTTTGACGATCGCAAGTACGGGAATAGACATAGTGCCAATGCCTGAAAGAACTCTGTTTATTTTAGCAATCTTGAGGGACGATCGATCTTCCAGAATTGGGGTCGATCGTTAGGCTGATTGACGCTGGGGATGTTGTTGAATGTATTCCGAGAGAGCGATATTAATAAGTTGATGGTAGGT
>JANMIS010000969.1:0-5858 GCA_031375925.1 Synechococcales cyanobacterium OTE_70_concoct_197_sub | reverse complement strand
GTTCACTGTTACGAAGTTTGCCATTATCGGCTTGAAGTCCATCTTTGCCTTCCAGTTGCGCGCGCGTGGGATGGGGCCGAGACCAGCTTTCAAAATCCCTCGGTTTCCGATAGAGAGGATAGCGATATTCTGCTGTTGGCTCAAGACTGGCTGCATAGACAGGCTCAAAGTATCCCGTAAATCCGACATTCCCCTGGCCGTCTTTGCCCGCAGCTTGATAAAAGAAAAACTCAGTTTGAACCTGTTGCCGCAGTGCTTCAGGGGTTTTAGCGGTTTGGACTAAAGTTTTGAAACGCTTGAGGCTGCGCTGGACTCGATCGCGGGTAATGCCAGAAATGGGATAGTTTCGATAGGCTCGTTTTGCACCGTCGCTGCCGAGATAGCTGAGGCTCCGATCGATGGACTGGACCAACGCCTTTCGTTGGGCCTGCGACCGGAAAAGCAAGGCATCCAAACCTAGGTCGATCGGGGCAGTCTTCAGTCTCTGGAGAGTGGGGACTGGACGAACGGGCTTGTTGTGAGCCGGAGATGGCGTACTTTGGGCCTGGACGATCGGTAAATCTACGAGCCTAGATGTCCCAATATCCAATGTCCCAATACCCGATGTCCCAATCATTGCTACCCCAATCAGAACGCAGCCGAGACGGGCGAAGATTGTTTTACGATTCCGTTGCATGGTTATCCTCATTTTTCACCTCAACAGAACTAGCCCTCTCCTCAGTTTGGGAGAGAGTTAGGGCTAATCTGGATCTGTTTTCTTAACCGTAGCGATCGACGCTGCCCGAGAAGATCGGTTCCACCCGAATCCCCAAAATTGACGAGGGCCGAATCACCATATATTCCCCTTGAATATTTTTAATGGGAACCTGGACAAAATCAGTGGATGCAGCTTTGGGTTGAACTTCAGCGGTGTACCACTTTTGAAAATCTTGCAGGGCTGGAAAACGAACTTCTTCACGATGACCGCCATCGATGAGCAGATGGACCGCATATTCACTTGGGGTTCTAGGCATAGGAATACTTTCAATAAACTGATTCAGCTTATTATGGTCCGTCTTCTGAGGAAGTTAGCAGAAATTTATCATTCCTCCAGCCAACTGCTTCAAAGTCGGAATTGGGGGCTGGCCATCCGTCATTTTACAAAACCTGATTCAATGCTGCTTCGAGATTGGCCACTGTCCGATCGATATTCATCAACTTGTCTAACCCAAACAATCCAATGCGGAATGTTGAAAAGTCTGAGGCTTCATCACATTGCAACGGAACCCCTGCGGCAATTTGTAACCCTGCATTCATAAACTTTTTACCTGTTTGGATTTCTTTGTCTGTGGTGTAGCTCACCACTACTCCTGGTGCTTCGAAGCCTTTAGCTGCGACACTTTTCACGCCTTTACTCGCCAGCAAAGCCCTCACCCGATCGCCCAATTCCTGCTGATTTTTATGCGCTTTGTCCAATCCAAAAGCAATGGTCTCATGCATCACAGATTGGAATTGCGTCAGCGCATCCGTCGGCATTGTGGCATGGTAAGCATGTCCGCCTTTTTCATAGGTTTCCATAATGCTCAACCACTTGCGCAAATCACAGGCATAGCTGCTACTCGTTGTCGATTCAATCCGATCGCGGGCTAGTTCACTCATCATCACGAGTCCAGCACAGGGAGAGCCGCTCCAGCCCTTCTGAGGCGCACTGATTAAGACATCCACCCCACAAGCTTTCATATCCACCCAAATCGTCCCTGAAGCCACACAATCCAGCACGAAAATGCCCCCAACAGAATGAACGGCTTCAGTGACGGTGCGGATGTAGTCATTGGGCAGGATGATCCCCGCAGAAGTCTCAACATGGGGCGCGAAAACAATGTCGGGCTTTTCAGCATGGATGGCAGCGACGACTTCAGCGATCGACGCTGGGGCATAGGCAGATTGGGGGCCTTGTGAAACGGGCTTTGCTTTCAAAAGCGTTGTTTTTACTGGAATATTGCCCATGTCTAAAATCTGGCTCCAACGGAAACTAAACCAGCCATTGCGAAGGATCAGACAGTTTTTCCCGGTAGCAAACTGGCGGGCAACGGCTTCCATGGCAAAGGTGCCGCTTCCCGGAACAATAGCAACAGAATGGGCGCTGTAAACTTGCTTGAGCAATTGAGAAATGTCCTTCATCGTGGCTTGGAACGACTGCGACATATGGTTGAGCGATCGATCGGTGAACACCACAGAGTATTCTAAAAGTCCCTCAGGGTCGATCGTATTCAGTAAAGCTGGCATAGGGTTCTCAACAAATTAAAACAATTTAAGATCCAAATACTCTAATTCATTCTGGACAATTGGCCTATGCTTTGGGTGAGGTTTTCCTACTGACGATGCCGGGATAGCCGATGTTCTCGGGAGTTTTCAGTTTTGGGTTGGTGCGCTATCGTAGGAGAGCGGCAATTTTTTGTTTAGGGAACGATCGCCATATGAAACGCACCGGGAGCAAGGTTGGACAGTTTGTGGGATCTGTGATGACGACGGGGGGCAGTGTGGTTGCGTTGACCTTGCTCGTGAGTACAATTTTGTTGTCGGTGTTGGTTGGGGCAATTTTCAGTTTGAAGGCCGGGTTGGTGACGGGAATTGTGCTGCTGTTGCTCAGCTCTCCCGTATTGCTGAGTTGGGGCGTGATTCCGGCAGTGTTAGGGTTCTTTGTGCTGCGTGGCAGTAAGAAGCTGAAGCGAGAAGCGATTCGCGATCGGTTTTTGCAGTTAGTCAGGGCGAAAAAGGGTCGGTTGACAGCGCTGGAGTTTTCGCGAGTGGCAGAGTTGGAGTTGAGTGTGGCGCGATCGTACCTCGACCGATGGGCCAGGGAATGTCATGCAGATTTTGATGTGACGGAAGCGGGTGAGATTCAGTATTTATTTCTAGAATCGAACAATCTGTTGACGGGGGGCGGTCAGCCTTTTGAAATTTTTGAACAGATGAAGGAGAAGGTGAGCTTGCCCTAAGTGTGGCTTCTCAAATGATCTTTCCCGCTAACTATCCTAAATATGCGGTACTCCGTGCGGTCTTACGTCTCGATCGCCCGATTGGTAAATTAAGCGATCGTATCCTGCGGCGATCGCAAAAAAAGCCACTCCACCGCCGATTACCCCCATTTTCATGATGCTAGCAATCTCAACTTAAGCCAAGCATCATTTCATAACCCTGCGAACCATTCATAACCGTCATCTTCCCAATAGCCTTTTTTCTTCGGCAACTCACTCAAGAATGACATCCGCGTCACCCACTTGCTTTGCTTGTAACCTAACTTAATCGGTGATGCTAAACGCAGCGGTGCGCCATTATCAATAGCGATCGGCTGATCGTTGCGATTATAAGCCAGTAAGGTTTGTGGATGCATTGCAGATCTTAGATCCCAACTGTTGTAATAGCCATCGGCTGAATAGAAGTAAACATAACGAACCGCCTTCTTCGGCTGAACCAACGCAACCAAATCCGAGATTCTGACGCCGCCCCAATGAACGATCGCAGCCCAGCCTTCCACACACACATGCTGAATAATCATTGAGGTATAGGGCAGCTTTTGTAAATCAGCAAGGCTTAACGTAATCGATTGGTTAACATCGCCATCGATCGTCAATTGAAATTTTGCGGGATCAATATTAGGCGTTTCTCCAAAACTGTTGACTAGCAATTTTTCCAAGGGATCGATCGCACTTTTCGGATATTCTTTAACAGGGAACTGCGCTTTAAACATCAGCTCATTCACGCGCTGATTAAGGGGATCAAAAACATCGCCCACCTTAACTCCTAATCGATCGATATCAGCGCTTTGACAGCCGTTGAGCAAGAGTCCGATCGTAGACAATCCCGACAACTGAAGCATTCGGCGGCGGTTAAATTTGGGAGTGAGCGGTTGGTAATTCATGGGATTGACTCGATTAAAAGACACATTTAAACAAACATCGATCGGATCAATTTAAACGATCCGACTTTCATGCCGAGGATTGCATGAGTCAATGTAAAAACCAACACGATCGGCACTGTCACAAAATGAACAACTCGTAACGTCTGCCAATTAATAAACAAAGCAGCTAACCAATCAAACTGTACAGGTTTATACATCGCGATTCCTGAGACGATCGCTAACAACAACACTGGAACGATCCCCGTATAAGCGAGTCGATGCCAAGCATAGGCTTTCCGCTTCACATTCTGCGATTCCTTCAACGCCTTCACATCAGCAGAAGACACAAACCGCTTCTCCCAACGTTTCGTCACGAAGATATAAATTCCATAGATCAGCAAATTGATACAAAATAACCACATTGCTGAAAAATGCCAATTTCGCGCATCACTCAAGCCACTCCCCAATAACCACGCCTTGGGAAAAACCGCCCCGCCCCGCCCGCCAAACACAGGATTGGCATTGTAAATTCTCAAGCCGCTGCTAATCATCATCACAAGGCTAACGATCGTAATCCCATGGGTCAACTTAACAAACGCAGCCTGCTTAGGACCGGGCGGTTTTTTCTTGGGCTTCACATCCGTCATAACGGGTTCTCCAGAGATACATCACTAAATGGACTGAGTCGGAAAGAAGGGCGCAAGCCAAAGCTGAATTTGAATATCCCACCCGAACAAAATCGAAATCGCTGTGCTTACAACCATGATGCCCCCGACCCGCTGTAGAAACATTGAATGCGATCGTAAACTTAATAATCGACGACTTAAATACCGTCCGCCATAGGCGATCGTCAAAAGTGGAATCGCGGACCCAGCGCCATACACCAACAGCAATACAAATGAATTTATGATTTGCTGTTGAACGGCTGAAAGAATAAGAATGCTCCCCAAAACTGGCCCTGCACAAGGCGTCCACAGCAATCCCAACTGCGTTCCCAAATAAAACTCACCCGCTAATCCTTGAAATCGGGATTCACCGGATTGAATCCTGAAATAATTAAAGAATTGGTAACTCCAACGAGGCACGATCGCTAAAATGCCCATAAATAAAAGCATCCCGATCGCTACATTTCTCAACGCTGTCGCTAACGGCGTCAACCAACTCGCGGCAATCCCCAACACACTGCCCACCACCGCAAACCCACTAATCAATCCGCACACCATAACAACAGGACCGAAGCGGTGAGATTGAAGAGATCGGCCAATGATGATGGGTAAAATCGGCAACACGCAGGGAGACAGTACCGTCAACACACCGCCTAGTAAGGCTAAACCCACTGAGATTGAAGCAGTTGACATGGTTCAGTCACCCTAATAATTGCCGGATTTTCTGTTCAGTGATATCGTAAGCACCTTCACCAATGTGATCATATTGAATAATGCCACTGCGATCGGCTAGAAACAAGTGTGGCCAATACTCATTATTATAAGCAGACCACATTTTATGACTATTATCCACAGCATTAGGATAGGTGATGCGATGCTTCTCTAGTGCGGCTTTGATTTGGTTAACATCCCGCTCAAAGGGAAACTCTGGGGTATGGATTCCCACTACTTTTAGTCCTTTGCCTGCATAAGTTTGATGCCATTTCACGACATAGGGTAAAGTGCGTTGGCAGTTAATGCAGGCAAAGGTCCAAATTTGAATGAGCACCACGTTACCTTTCAGATCTGCGATCGTCAAGGGCGAAGAATTAAGCCACTCCTGAACACCAGTGAATTCAGGCAGGGGTTTGCCATTGCGGGCAAGATTCTCCTCTCGGAAAGGCGTCGCTAAAGTGGGATCGGGCGATCGGCTATCCATTCCCGTTCCAGAAGGCTTTTCCAACGGTCGGGTGCAACCTTTGAGTGCGGCTGCGATCGTCGTTCCGGTCAGTCCCAAATAGGCGAGTAGGTTGCGTCGTCGAGTCAAATGGTTC